>JAVBXV010000260.1 GCA_030824405.1 Anaerolineales bacterium
CAGTATATTTGTGTGCATTGACGATGACTCACTTCTACGAAATTCGGATCGCAGGGCATCTGGATGCCCACTGGGCAGACTGGTTCGACGGCATGTTCATCACGCTGGGGAACCACGCTTCTTTCTGGACCTGTGCCTGATTAGCCGCCCTATATGGGTTGCTGCGAAAGGTACGCGACCTCGGTCTTCCACTCGTTTCGGTGAACCAGATAACAGTCACTTTGAGTCAACAAATTCTAAATAAAAAAAGGAGTAATACAAAAATGAATGCAAATACCACCAAAAAGCTTGACACGAAAGTTCTGCTCTCTACCCTATGGATCGTCGTCATGATCAACATGCTGAAAGCGGACATCCTTTCAGGGTTCATCCCCGCCATGGCGGAGGAGTTGGCAAGGACTTCTGTCAGCACCGGCGCCTCCATTCCTCAATTGATGCTTTTCGGCGCGATCATGGGGCAACTCGGCATTGCTATGATTATTCTATCCCGTGTGTTGAAGTACGAAATCAATCGCTGGGTCAATATCGTTGTGGGCATCGTCAACATTGCCTATATCTGGGTCGGTATGACGACATACCCTCACTACATTGTCATCGCCACGGTTGAGACGCTCTGTCTGATACTGATCGTCTGGTTTGCGTGGAAATGGCGCAATTCCGAAGTATAGAAGTGAATTTGATGAAAACCATTGTTTTCAACCAATACGGCACGCCTGACGTGCTAACACTGACGGATGTTTCCGCACCAACCGCCAAAGATGACCAGGTGCTGATCCGGGTCTTTGCCGCCTCTGTCAATTCCGCTGATTACCGCCTGCTGAGTGGACCGATTCCGCGACTGATGGGGTTTGGTCTCTTGAGACCGAAAGACAAGATCATGGGCGCGGATATTGCCGGGCGCATCGAGGCTGTGGGGAAAAACGTCACCCGCTTTAAGCCGGGCGACGAGGTCTTCGGTGATATTGCCACAGGCTTTGGCGGTTTTGCTGAATATGTCTGCGCACGTGAATCTATTCTGGTGAAGAAGCCTGCCAACCTGACCTTTGAGCAAGCGGCAGCAGTGCCGATGGCGGCGGTCACGGCACTTCAGGGGCTGCGCAAAGGGGGCATCAAGCCCGGGGACCATGTAGCAGTTGTCGGCGCGTCTGGAGGCGTGGGGACGTTTATGGTGCAGATTGCCAAATCCTTCGGTGTGGAAGTCACAGCAATATCCAGCACGAAAAAAATGGAAGGCCTCCGTGCTTTGGGCGCAGACCATGTCATTGACTACACCCGCGAAGATTTCACCCGCAGTGGTCAGCGTTACGATTTGATTCTGGCAGTGAACGGCTATCGCCCGCTCGCGGACTATCGCCGCGCGCTCAAACCGCAGGGGACGTATGTTATGGTTGGCGGAGAAGGCAGGCAAATTTTCGAGTCGCTGATGATGGGTTCTCTTGTCTCCCGGCGCGGCGGTCAGACGATGACAAGTCTGGCGGCAACCCCCAATGCAGATGACCTGTCTTTTGTAAAAGACTTGATCGAGGCGGGCAAAGTCACTCCGGTCATTGACAGAACCTATCCGCTTGAGAACACGGCGGAGGCGGTTCGCCATGTGGGGCGGGTCATGCCGCGGGAAAGGTTATCATTCGCATCAAGAAGACCTTATGAACCATACCGAACTTTTTCGCACCTACCTGCACCACTACGCCAACAAAAATCTGGCGGCAATCTCCGCCATGCTCGCCGAGGAAGTTCACCTGCGCGACTGGAACATCTCTGTGTTCGGCAAAGCGGAAGCCATACGGGAAACCGCCAAAAACTTCGCCGAAGCCGAATCCATTGAGATATACATTCTGGCACTCTACGAAAGCACAGATACCGTTGCCGGGGAACTTCATATCAGGGTTGATGGAAAAATCGACCTTTATGTAGTGGACGTGGTGACCTTCAATGCACAAGGCAAAGTCACTGCCATCCGTTCGTACAAAGGGCGCGGCGATTAAGTCCAGTATTGGCGAGGCGCTCGCGGTGCGCGATGATGGCAATGAGTAATATTTCGGGGAACATGAATGATCATGGTAAATTGACCGTTGCCCTCGCATATCGTCTAAGGTATGATGTGACTCAAAGAAAACGTTGTCAATTCAAGAGAAGGGAATACCGTCCCAACGCCATTCTGCGCCAAAAATCCCATGAACACATCTTCTGCCACCGCCCTTGCTCATCCTAACATCGCTTTTATTAAGTACTGGGGAAATCGTGATAATGCTTTGCGGCTGCCCGTCAACGGCTCCATCTCTATGAATTTGGATGGGCTCTTTACGCGCACCACGGTCACATTTTCTGATTCGGCTCAGGCCGATAGCTTGCTGATCAACAATAAACAAGTCTACGGCCCAGGCTTGACCCGCGTTTCTTATATTCTTGATATTGTGCGCGGCATGGCGAATACAAAAGAAAAAGCGGAAGTGTCCAGCGAAAACAATTTTCCAGCAGGTGCAGGGATCGCCTCGTCTGCAGCGGCGTTTGCGGCTTTGGCACTCGCTTCATCCCGCGCCGCAAACTTGACTCTGTCCGAAGCGCAGTTATCTGTCCTCGCGCGGCGTGGATCAGGTTCAGCGTCCCGCTCCATCCCCGCTGGTTTTGTGGAATGGCAAATGGGACAAAGCGAAGCTGACTCTTTTGCTTTTTCCATCGCCCCAGCAGATCATTGGAATCTGGTCGATTGCGTTGCGATTGTCAACGCGGCGCATAAAAAGACAGGCTCCACCGAAGGCCACGCGCTGGCAGGGACAAGTCCGTTGCAAAACGCGCGCGTGGAAGATACTCCCCGCAGGCTGGAGATTTGCCGTAATGCCATCCTCGAAAAAGATTTTGAAGCCTTCGCAAATATCATCGAGCATGATTCGGACATCATGCATTCAGTCATGATGACATCTACACCGCCGTTGATGTACTGGCAGGCGGCCACCGTTGGAATATTCCACGAGGTGCGTGAATGGCGCAGCAAGGGACTACCCGTTGGCTACACCGTGGATGCGGGCGCGAATGTCCATGTGCTGTGTTTGGGTGAATATGCCAAAGATGTGGAAAAACGTCTGCGCGAATTGCCTGGTGTGAGCGATGTGCTCGTGGCAGGAACAGGCGGCGCGGCAAAAATTATCAGCTAGGATAGTTTATTTGGGGGTATTTCCCCCAAATAAACTCGAAACAGAAGCAGGTTCGAGCGGGGGAGTGAAGCGCTTGGAATCGTCTAATAAATCTTTAACTTTAATCAAATCCATTTGCAGATATAATCTCTTTGCCACATAATGTGTGCGAAAGGATTAAATAATGGTATCTGGTTTTGTAACATTGATCGTTTTCATCATCGCGTTGAGCGGGATGATTATTGTGCACGAGTTGGGGCATTTCTTTGCCGCGCGTTGGGCAGGAATTGAAGTGGAAGAATTTGGGTTGGGTTTGCCTTCCAAAAAAATTGCCACACTTTTCACCTGGCAGGGAACCGAGTTCACACTGCATGCGCTGCCTCTTGGCGGTTTCGTGCGCCCCAAAGGTGAGAATGACCCCAATGTTCCTGGCGGCCTTGCAAATGCAAGCCCGTGGAAAAGATTGGTGGTTTTGTTTGCAGGGCCGCTGATGAATTTGATCACAGCGGTAATTGTGTTTTCCCTGTTGATCGCGCTGGAAGGTATTCCCGTACCTGGCTCGGTGAAGATCGATTCGGTCGGAGAGAATTCACCTGCGTTGGAAGCTGGTTTGGAGCGCGGCGATATTCTGCTTGCGATCAACGGCGAAAGCATCACCGAAATTCAACCAGCCATTGATCTGATCCAGGCTAATCTGGATCAGCCTGTTGAGTTGTTGGTCGATCGCAATGGCGAAGAGATCACATTAAATGCCATGCCGCTTTCCACCAGAAGCAGGCAGGAAGGTTCACTGGGTGTTTCGCTCACGTATCCAACCCGCCCGGCAACATTTACAGAGATCGCTTCTGGCGGTGTTACGATCACTGCTGTGCAGGCGGCTAACATTGTCTATCTTCCGATCGCTTTAATTCAAGGCGCGATCGATCCTTCCGAAGCGCGTTTTGTCGGCTTCAAAGGTATCTTTGATATGTTCGATGTTGCAGTTGAAGAGGATGTCACCAGCAGGCAGGAGGCCGCTTCGGCTCCTTCAGCAGGCAGTGCGCCCCGTCCTACGAACTGGACGCTCAACCTGATCGGCGTTCTCAGTATTTCATTGGGCGTGATGAATCTTTTCCCCATCCCAGCTTTGGATGGCGGACGTATTCTCTTCACCCTTCCTGAAATTCTTTTCCGCAAGCGCATCCCAGCTGAATGGGAAAACATGGTCAACGGTGTTGCCATGCTTTTGCTCATCAGCCTTTTGCTTTTCGTCAACGTAATGGATTTTGTAAATCCTGCTCAAATTCCCACCCCATAACCTATGCCGACAGAAACTTCCTTCCAAACTATTCTCGATGCTTTACAAGACGTCAAAAAAGATTTTCCGCGCCGATATCTGCAGCGTTTTTCAGATATCGACTCGCTTTCGCTCAAAGTCTTTTTGGATGTATGGCCGCGCCTCCCACTCGCCCGAAAACTGACTCTGCTCGAAGGGCTTTTATCTCTTCTCGACTCAAACAACCTCGTCTCTTTTGACGATGTTGCCAGTGCGCTCCTCGATGAAAAGGAAAGCGAAGTTCGCGCCTATGCCATCCGTTTGCTCGCTGAATCCAATGACCCTAAACTGGTCAGTAAACTGGTCAATATTCTGGAAAACGATGTTGATCTTACTCCACGCCTTGAAGCCACAACCCTGCTTGGAGAATTTCTCCTGTTGGGAGAGTTGGAAGAACTGCCAGAAAAATTGAAGCGCCAGGTTGAAGATGCTTTAATGGCAGTGGTCAGCAGTGACGAACATGCCTCGTTGCGTAAACTGGCCTTGGAAGCTGTCGGCTTCTCGTCCCGCCCCGAAGTGGAGACGTTGATCCGCTCGGCTTTGAATCGCTCTGACCCCACCTGGATCGCCAGCGCATTGATCGCCATGGGACGTTCCAGCGATAGTCAATGGAACGAGCAGGTCGTGAGTATGCTGTTGAATGAAGACCCGCGCATTCGCCTCGCCGCCGTGCAGGCCGCGGGTGAGCTAAGTATTGAAGAAGCCCGTCCTATTGTTTTGACCATGTTGTTGGATGGCGAAGAAGATGATGACGAGGTCATCGCCGCGGGCATCTGGTCCCTGTCTCGCATTGGCGGTGATGATGTGCGTGCGTTCCTTGTCAACATGCTAGACCAGGCTGAAGACGAAGCTCAAACCGCGTTGATCGAAGAAGCGCTCATGAATCTCGATTTTACAGACGAGATCGAAAAATTTGACCTGCTTGCCCTGGACGAAGATGTTCTTGAAGATATCGATGTCCCCGAAGATGAGTTGGAAGAAAAAGACGAAGACTAAATCTTAATAGTTTTATTGTGCGTTTGTTTTTATCCCGAAGGGATATCGTGGTTTGTAAATCCATGACATCCCTTCGGGATTTTTTTGTGAATTTTTGTATGTCTATAATCATGGCACTCCTTCGGAGTTGTCTGTGGAGACCCTCAACAAAAAATCCTCCCGTAAAGGAGGACTTCTGTTGTGAGCGCGGAGGGGGTCGAATATCATCTCCCCTGTGGAGACCCTCAACAAAAAATCCTCCCGTGAAGGAGGACTTCTGTTGTGAGCGCGGAGGGGGTCGAACCCTCAACAAACGGCTTAAAAGGCCGCTGCTCTGCCATTGAGCTACGCGCCCGTTTCAAACGAGCGGACTGCATTCTATCACGTGAAAATATAGAAGTCAACGTAATAGATGGGGAAATCACAACATCTATTATGTTGGAGGCCCCTAATGACAGATGTAAATTATGTAACAGAATCAAACTTTCAAGAAGAAGTAATCGGTTCCATCCTGCCCGTGCTTGTAGATTTTACAGCCACATGGTGCCAGCCGTGTAAAATGATCGAGCCGATCGTGAAGCAGCTGGCGGGTGAGTGGGAAGGCAAGGTCAAGGTGGTAAAACTTGACGCCGACCAGAACCCGAACATTATGATGCAATACGGCGTAATGGGTATTCCTACTTTGATGCTTTTCAAAAGCGGTGAGATCAAAGAACGCCTGACAGGTTTTCAGCCAAAAGAAAAATTGGCCGCAAAAGTCACCCCGCATATATAATGGAATGGAACCGAGGAAACTCGGTTCTGTTTTTTTAACATCTGGAA
>JAVBXV010000392.1 GCA_030824405.1 Anaerolineales bacterium
CACAACGCAAGCCGATATGCGCGCCTTCTTCGATAAAGTGGGCATTGAATACACGCCTTATTATTTGGAAAATGCGATGGAAGTACGCGGCGGGACGTTGGTGCGTTTATATTTATTGACCCGCCCCGAAGTGGACCGCGTCCTCCCCAGCCCGCGCCTGCGTGCGGTGCCCGAAGATTCTGCCTCGCTGGGGTTTGAATCTGCGCCCACCCCAAACAGTGTTGGATGGAACATCAGCATGATCGGCGCCGATAAAGTGTGGACAGAGTTCAACGTGCGCGGTGAAGGCATTGTCGTTGGGCAATCAGACTCAGGCGTGGATGGAAGTCATCCTGCCATTCAAGAACAATATCGCGGCTACAACACCAGCGACGATTACAACTGGTTCGACCCGTGGGATAACACCGTTTCGCCAAATGATGAAGGCGGACACGGCACACACACCACGGGTACGATCGTGGGCGCGAATGGAATTGGCGTGGCCCCCGAAGCAGAATGGATCGGCTGTGTGAACCTCGATAGAAATCTTGCCAACCCAGCTTTGTATCTGGATTGCATGCAATTCATGCTCGCGCCATTTCCACATGACGGTGATCCGTTTAAAGATGGTGACCCCACCAAAGCCGCACATGTATTAAATAATTCATGGGGCTGTCCTGACATTGAAGGCTGTGACCCGAACGCATTAAAGCCAGCCGCAGATAATTTACGTGACGCGGGTATCTTCGTTGTCGTTTCCACTGGCAACGATGGCCCACTGTGCGAAACGGTTGCCTCGCCTCTTTCTTTATATGATTCTGTTTTCTCCGTGGGCGCCATGGACCAATTTGGCAACATGGCGAACTTCAGCAGCCGCGGCCCCGTCACTGTAGACGGCTCTGGGCGCATCAAACCAGACATCACCGCCCCAGGTGTGGATATTCTCTCCTCGCTGCCAGGCGGCACGTACGGCTCGAACAGCGGCACTTCCATGGCGGGCCCGCACATCGTGGGCGTGGTGGCGTTGATCTGGTCTGCGCAACCCGAACTGATCGGCGATATTGACGCCACAGAACAACTTATCATCGACACTGCCCAGCCGTACACAGGCAGCACGTCTGATGGAAGCTGCTTCACTGGCGACACGCCAAGCAACGCATACGGCTACGGTGTTGTGGATGTCTACGCTGCTGTGAAACAGGCCTTGGGACAGTAAAAGAAAAATCAAAGAGGCGCAGAGAGAAAACAAGTCTCTGCGCCTCTTTGATTTAAAACTATTCACTTGGATGAGGTATATGAATCGAATCACGAAGATCACACTTGGCATTATCGCAACACTGCTTATTCTCGCAACCACAGGTTTGTTATGGCAAACTCGCAACGAAGCATACAACCTGCTGCACGCGCCCATGGAAACCCGCAAACTGCCCGATCAAACTCCCGCCAATTACAACCTTTATTTTGAAGATGTGACCGTCACCAACCCCGAAGGCATGAAACTCGCTGGCTGGTTCATCCCCTCTCAAAATGGTGCAGTCATCATCATGCAACACGGATACAAATCCACGCGCGCCGAATTATTGAACGAAGCCGCTATGATGCAAAGTCACGGCTATGGTGTGCTGGTCACATCCATCCGCGCACATGATTACAGCGAAGGCGAGCTGATCACCTTTGGCCTGTATGAAATAAACGACATGGAAGCCTGGTATCAATACCTGCTCACACGCGATGACATCGACCCGAACAAGATCGGCATCCTTGGCAATTCCTACGGCGGCATGTTGGCGATCCAATACGCGGCACAAAATGAAAACATCAAAGCGGTGGTGGCGAATTCGGCGTTCTCATCGCTGAAAGACACCGTCTCGACCAGCGTGGCCTATTTCACAGGCCTGCCAGAATTTCCCTTTGTGCCGCTGATCATTTTTTGGGCAGAACAGATCACAGACGCTAAAATGGAAGAAATTGACGCGACCCGCTGGATCCCCGAGATCAGCCCGCGGCCGGTCTTCCTGATGCAGGGCGGCGTAGACACCGTCATCTCGCCGAGCAGTGGTCAGCGTTTATATGATGCGGCTGGCGAACCCAAAGAATTATGGTTCGATGCAGACCTGGGTCATGTGGATTTTGACAAGGAACGCGCCGAAGAATACGAAGAACGAGTGGCGGCGTTCTTTGACCAATATTTATTAAACGTATCTCCCTGAACGAATGACACAATAGAAAGGAAAATAAAATGCCAAAAATTTCCCGTCCCAAACTTCCCAAAGGATATGTGGACAATCCCATCTCCGAAGTTCACTGGGAGCATGTGGAACAGCGCCTAAGTGGATCGATCAATTATTGGTTATGCACGGTCTATCCCGATGGCCGCCCGCATGTCGTTCCGCGCTGGGGCGCATTTCTGGATGGCAAACTTTATTACGATGGCAGTCCTGAAACACGCCATGCGCGCAATCTCGAAAAGAATTCGAACGTAAGCCTGCACCTCGAAAGCGGTAATGACGTGGTCATCATGGAGGGGATATCACAACCCGCTTCCAAACCCAGCCTGGAACTGGCTCAACGACTATCGGCAGCCTACTGCGCGAAATACGAATCAGACGGGTACGCGCCCAAGCCAGATCAATGGGACGAAGGCGGCTTGTACGTCTTTACTCCACGTCAATGTCTTGCGTGGACAAAGTTCTTCGAGAACCCCACGAAATTTATATTTGATTAAAGGCTCTGCTTGTTCGGGGCTTGGATGACTTCCGTAAAATTCATTCACAAAAGAGTCAAACATGTGGATCTACATTCTTCAAGGCATCGGCTACGGCTTTGCGGCCGCATCACAGCCTGGGCCATTCCAAACCTATCTCATTTCACAAACGCTCACCCGCGGCTGGAAGCGGACCCTGCCCGCAACTCTTGCTCCGCTGATCAGTGACGGGCCGATCATTCTGCTGTGCGTGCTGGTGCTGAGTCAAGTGCCCCTCTGGCTGCAACGTGGACTGTACATCGTGAGCGGGTTGTTCATTTTGTATCTTGCCTATGGCATCTACAACTTGTGGAAAACCTTTGATGAAGCTCTTCCACAAGTTGAAACTGGAATACAACAAAGCGTACTAAAAGCCGCATTGCTGAACACACTAAACCCCAACCCCTATATTTTCTGGACGCTGGTCACAGGTCCTATTTTGCTGGCGGGTTGGCGTGAATCACCCGCCCATGGGATTGGTTTTCTGGCAGGCTTTTACCTGACCCTCATCCTCGGGCTCGCCGTGGTGGTTGTCATCTTCGGCACCGCCCAGAGACTGGGGACAAAACTTAACAGAACCATGCTTGGAATTTCTGCTATCGCATTATTATGTTTTGGGTTATATCAGTTATTTCTTGGGTTGTTTTAAAAAGGAGAAACCAGATGACCATAAAAACAGACCTTCTCATTATTGGTGCAGGGCCATTTGGTCTGGCGCTCGCGGCGTACGCCAATCATCTTGGCATAAGCCATGTGATCGCGGGCAAGCCAATGGAGTTCTGGAAAAACAACATGCCTGAAGGCATGTACCTGCGCTCCATGTCAGACTGGTCTCTCGACCCAACCGAAAAAGCCAGCATCATGAATTATTTGGGGATCCTCAAAAAAACACCCGCAGATGTAGAACCACTCTCGCGCGATTTTTATCTGGAGTACTGTCAATGGTTTCAGGATCAGGCCAGGATTCGATCCCTGCCGCTATATGTGTCACATCTGAAAAAAGAAGATGACCACTTCCACGCCACCTTTGAAAACGGAGACGGGATCGAAGCGAAGAAAGTTGTCGTGTCGATCGGCATGGGCTATTTCAAGAATCAACCGTCAGAGTTGACCGCACTCCTGCCCAAAGGGAGATACAGCCACACATGTGACGCGGTACAGCTCAACGGTCAAAAAGGGAAGCGGGTTCTGATCCTTGGCGGCAGACAAAGCGCTTTCGAGTGGACCGCTTTATTGAATGACGCAGGCGCTGCGGAAGTCCACCTGGTGCACAGACATGAGTCACCGAAATTCACCGAGTCTGATTGGACGTGGGTTTCTCCGCTGGTGGATGGCATGGTGACAGACCCCGCGTGGTTTCGCAATTTGCCGCAGGAAGAAAAAGATGCGATCAGCCAACGCATGTGGGGCGAGGGACGATTGAAAGTGGAGCCGTGGCTGGAGAAGCGTGTGAAGAAAGCGAGCACACACATCCACGAGAAGGCCGCGTTGGCTTCATGCACAGAACTCGCAGACGGTTCCATGGAAATCAAACTCGATAACGGCGCCGCTTTTATTGTGGACGAGATCATTCTCGCCACAGGTTACAAAGTGGATTTGAAGAAAATTCCATTTCTTGAAGGGAGCCTGTTAAACAAAATTTTCACAAGCAATGGCTTCCCCGTTCTCGATGAACATTTTCAAACCAGTGTGAATGGGCTGTATTTCACCAGCATGCCCGCAGGCCAGGACTTTGGTCCATTCTTTGGGTTTACCATTTCCGTGCGAGCTTCGGCAAAGATCATTGGCAATTCAATAAGTAATTGACCATCGTTACATAAAATAAAAAAGCGCCCGTCTCAAATGAGACGGGCGCTTTACTGTTCTCTACTCTCTGTTCTCTTTTATTCTCTGTTCTCTTTTATTCTCTATTCCCGATCTTCTTGCTCACTTCCATCACTGCCAGCACGATCACGCCAGATGCCGCCGCAATGGACAGGTCACATGCGCTCAATGGAATGACCTCAAAGAAATTGCTCAACGCGGGAACGTAGAGCACCATCAATTGCAAGACGATCACCAGCGCCGCCATGCCTGCCAATACAGGGTTGCTCATCACACCCATTTTGAAAAGTGAAACTTTATTGGAACGGGTTGCCAGTGCCTGAAAGACCTGCATGAATGCAAGTGAAGTAAAGATCATCGTCTGCCATTCGGGACGGCCTGTAAAGAAATACCAGGAGCCCAATCCCAAAGCGATCGCACCGATCATCACACCCACCCAAATGGTTTTCGTCCCTGCACCGCGGGAGAACACGCCTTCAGTGGGAGAATATGGTTTGCGCTTCATCGTGTCAGGCTCGGCGTTTTCAACGCCCATGCCGAGGCCGAGCAAACCGTCTGTGAGCAAATTCAACCAGAGCAGCTGCAAAGGAAGCAACGGCAAAGGCTTGCCCAAAAATGGCGCGATCAACATCACCAATACTTTGCCGATGTTACCAGCCACACTAAAGCCCACAAATTTGCGAATGTTATCGTAAATGGTGCGGCCTTCTTTTACCGCCGCAACAATGGTTGCGAAATTATCATTAAGCAGCACGAGGTCAGAAGCTTCCTTGGAAACATCCGTGCCTGTGATGCCCATTGCCACGCCGATATCCGCCTTGCGAAGTGCGGGCGCATCGTTCACGCCGTCACCTGTCATCGAAACGATATGGCCTTTTTCCTGCAGGGCCTGCACGATGCGCAGTTTATGTTCTGGCGCCACACGTGCAAACACGTTGACTTCATCGACAACATTTTTCAATTCTTCAAAGGTGAGATTCTCGATCTCAACACCTGTCAACGCGCGGGCATTGTCGGTGATGCCCAACTGACGCGCGATCTCGATCGCGGTCAATGGATGGTCACCTGTAATCATCACGGGGCGAATGCCAGCAGCGCGGCAGGTGGCAACCGCATCTTTCACTTCATTGCGCGGCGGGTCGATCATGCCGAACAAACCCACCAGCGTAATATTTTGTTCAAGATCGGTCTGCATAATTTCAGGGACCGAATTCAGCAGGCGGAATCCAACGCCGAGGACACGCATCCCTTTTTTGGCGAGACGTTCATTCGCCGCTTCAATTCTGGACTTCCAGCCTGCATCTACAGGAAGGGATTTTCCCTCCACCCAAACATGGCTCGTGATGTCGAGCAAGCCGTCGATGCCGCCTTTGGTGAAGGCAATGTAACGCTTGTCAGACACGTCCAATCCAGAAAGCACTTCGGGGTCATACTGTCCCAAATGATGGATGGTAGTCATGCGTTTGCGTTCTGAGTCGAATGGCAATTCAGCAGTGCGCGGGAAGGAAGCATCGAGGGCTGATTTCCAATACCCCATTTTGGCGGCGGCCACCACCAGTGCGCCTTCGGTGGGGTCACCGAGGGTGTGATAACGGTCATCGCCAGTGTCGATCAGATTGGCATCGTTGCACAACGCGCCGCCGATCGCTGCCAGCGAAAGAGATGATTGGACTGGTG
>JAVBXV010000053.1 GCA_030824405.1 Anaerolineales bacterium
GCATTTGTCATAACACATTTGTAATCTTCATCCCTTGACTTTAAATCTCAACACTCGTAAAATGCGATTAATCGGATTAATCAACTTTTATGCTGCGTGAACGTACTTCCCCGACTATTTCTGAGTTTTTACGGTATCTTGCCGCTCATCCAGAGGCAGAGAATAGCCTGCCGCCCCTGGCCGAGCTCAGCCGTGAATTGGGAGTTGGCGTGGCGGCATTGCGTGAACAACTTGAAGTGGCGCGGTCGCTTGGGTTTGTAGAAGTCAAGCCGCGGACGGGAATGAGGCGCAAGCCCTATAACTTCGCACCCGCCGTCTTGAAAAGTCTCGATTATGCAATAGCTTTGAATAAAGATCATTTCATCGCCTTTGCAGATTTGCGCCAGCATGTTGAAACTGCCTACTGGCGCGAAGCGGTCCATTTGCTGACCCCTGAAGATCACAAAACTTTGCAAGATTTAGTGGCACGCGCCTGGGAAAAATTGCGCGGCTCCCCGATAGAAATTCCACACCCCGAACATCGTGAATTACATCTCACTATTTACCAACGCCTGAACAATCCATTTGTTACAGGCTTGCTTCAATCCTATTGGGATGCCTATGAAACTGTGGGCCTGAACTTTTTTACCGACTACAACTATCTCACCGAAGTCTGGAATTATCATCAACAAATGGTTGACGCCATTTGCACAAATGACGTGGAGGCTGGTTACAAAGCCCTCTCCGAACATACTGATCTCATACACCATCTAATATCATCGTCGCAATGACGAATCCAATGAGGAGTTCCATGAAAAAAATAGTCAACGATTTCTCTATCACCGTTGGCACGAAGAACGGCTCAGGCAGTTCTACCGCCAACAACACCATCCTGCGATCCATTTTCAAAATGGGTATTCCAGTATCTGGCAAGAACCTGTTTCCTTCCAACATTCAAGGTCTGCCCACCTGGTACACCATTCGCGCAAACAAGGATGGGTTCATTGCAAGACGGGAAACCAACGATATCGTAATTGCCATCAATCCCGATTCGTTCACAAGGGACCTGGCATCTGTTACCCCGGGTGGAGCATTTTTCTACTCTGACGATATCAAGCAGCCCATCTCCCGCACAGATGTGGCGATCTACCCCATGCCGATCAAGTCTATCGTGCGCAACGACCCGAATGTGCCCACAGATTTTCGTGATCTCGTAGGTAACATGGTTTATGTAGGTGTGCTTGCCCAGATGATCGATATGGATCTGGACAAAGTACTTGCCGCGCTCACCTTCCACTTCAAGGGCAAACAAAAACCCATTGACATGAACTTTAATGCGGTCAAGGCTGGCGCGGAGTATGCCAAGACCAACCTCGAAAAGAAAGACCCCTTCCATCTTGAGGCAATGAACAAAACCGATGGACTCATCATGGCAGACGGCAACATGGCTGCCGCAATTGGTTCCATCTTCGGCGGCGTGCAATTTGCAGGCTGGTATCCGATCACACCCGCATCCTCTTTGGCAGAAGGCTTGAACGATTATCTGCCTTTGCTTCGCAAACGCGAAGATGGCAAACATACCTATGCTATCGTACAGGCAGAGGATGAACTCGCCGCGCTCGGTATGGCGATCGGCGCAGGCTGGGCAGGGTTACGCTCGATGACCTCCACCTCTGGCCCTGGCCTTTCGTTGATGACCGAGTTTGCTGGTCTGGCTTATTACGCTGAAGTACCTGTGGTCATTTGGGATGTGCAACGCATTGGCCCAAGCACAGGTCTGCCCACACGCACCTCACAAGGCGACCTGACCTTCACACACTTCATCGGTCACGGTGATTCACATTCGGTCATCCTACTCCCTGGTGACGTTTCTGAATGTTTTGATTTTGGCTGGCAATCTCTTGATCTCGCTGAACGCATCCAGACCCCCATCTTCGTTTTGAGTGACCTTGATATGGGCATGAACCAGTGGATGAGCAAGCCTTTCCAATACCCTGAAACGCCATTAGATCGCGGTAAGGTACTTTGGGAAAAAGACATTGAAGAGATCAAGGGCAATTGGGGCCGCTATCTTGACGTAGATGGTGACGGAATTCCCTATCGCACCATCCCTGGCAACAAGCACCCCATGAGCGCATACTTCACCCGCGGCACAGGCCACGATGAATATGCCAAGTACACAGAAGATTCATCCATGTATATAAAGAACATGGAACGCTTGAAAGATAAATACTACAACGCATCAAAATATATGCCCAAGCCTGTGCTTCACCCTGCCAAGGGCGCAACAGTTGGCATCATTGCCTATGGTTCCACAGAGAACGCAGTTCTTGAGGCGCAGCACTATCTTGCAACTGAAGACGGTCTAAAAGCGGACTTCCTGCGTGTGCGCGCCATTCCTTTCACTGATGAAGTGGTCAAGTTCATTGAAAAATACGATCAGGTCTTTGTTGTTGAAATGAACCGCGACGCGCAAATGTATCAGATCCTTTTGACGGAATATCCGCAGTACGCATCCAAGCTGAAACCAGTGGCTCATCACGATGGACTGCCAGCTTCTGCCAAGTGGGTTCGCGAGGGCATTCTTGCCAAGTATGAAAAAGCTGCCCCAGCGAAGAAGACAGTGAAAGCCACAGCGGCAAAAACTGCCACGAAGGCAAAGACAGTTTCAACGTCCAAGAAAGCAGCGATCAAGAAGCCAGCAACGAAGAAGGCCGTCGCCAAGTCATCCGCAGCAAAGAAGCGGAAGTAGTAAGTTTTATCAAAAGGAGAAATAAAAAATGACAGAAGCTCTCCCCATGGCTGGCGCGGCTGCAAACGTAAACCTCGCTGGTCTTGCAAAAAATGATTATCGCGGCGCGCCCAGCACACTCTGCCAGGGCTGCGGACATAACTCAATTTCGAATCAGATCATCGCGGCGTTGTATGAAACAAACACTGTGCCTGAAGATGTGATGAAGTTCAGCGGCATTGGCTGCTCATCCAAATCACCCACGTATTTTCTGAATCGCACGTTCGGCTTCAACAGTTTACACGGACGCATGCCTTCCATTGCAACAGGTGCATTGTTTGCGGATGCGCGCATGAAGGGCATTGGCGTTTCAGGTGACGGCGACTCGGCCAGCATTGGCATGGGTCAATTCAAACACGTGATGCGCCGCAATGTGAACATGGTTTACATTGTTGAGAACAATGGCGTGTATGGTCTTACAAAAGGTCAATTCTCTGCAACTGCTGAAAAAGGTTTGCAACTCAAGAAGCAGGGCGAGAATCCCTATATGCCTGTTGACATCTGCATGGAGGCGCTCGTTTCGAACGCAACCTTTGTAGCGCGTTCGTTTGCTGGCAACCCCAAGCAGGTGAAGGAATTGCTCAAAGCCGCACTTGCTCATGACGGTATTGCCGTGCTGGATATCATCAGCCCATGCGTAACCTTCAACGATCAGGCAAACGCCTTCCATTCCTATGCATGGGGCAAGGATCACGAAGAGCCCCTGCACGAAATTTCCTACATTGCTCCACGCAGTGAGATCATGCTCGAGCGTGATATGGAAGACGGTGAAATTCGTGAAGTATCCATGCATGATGGTTCGACGGTCATCTTGAAGAATCTCGAAAGAGGCTACGACCCCACCGACCGTTACGAAGCCCTGCGCGTAATGGAAGAATCCCAGCGCAACAACTGGCTGGTGACTGGCTTGCTCTACATCAACACCACCAAGCCAACATTGACCGACATCTACAATCTTGTGGATACACCTCTCAACCGCCTCACCGATGTGGACCTGAGACCTGAGCGCTCGGCGATTGACAAAGTCAACGCTTTGATGTTCTAACCCACTCCCAACCTGCCCTCCCCAGTATCCGATCCTTTGACTTGTTCAGGATGGACACTGGGGAGGGTTTTTGTTTTTATCGAAAGAGAATTATGACAACCGAAACCGCACCTTCTGAAAAACTCGATTTCAAACGCATTCTTCCCATTCTTGTCATCGTGCTTGTAGACTTGATGGGCCTTTCCATTATTATTCCACTGTTGCCTTTATATGCGGCACGCTTTGGTTCTTCTCCAATAGTGATCGGCGTTTTGCAAGCCGCATACCCATTGATGCAGTTCGTTGGTGCGCCAATTTTAGGGCGGCTGTCTGACCGCTTCGGACGGAAACCTGTTTTGGTCGCGAGTCAGATCGGCACATTTGCGGGCTTCATCCTCCTGGGGTTTGCAAATTCGCTCTTCCTCTTATTCGTCTCACGCATCATCGACGGTCTCTCTGGCGCAAACATCGCCACCGCGCAAGCCGCAATTGCAGACAGCACCACCGCAAAGACCCGCACGCAGGGGCTCGGACTCGTAGGCGCAGCATTTGGCGTTGGGTTTGTGCTTGGGCCGATCCTCGCATTTATTGTGCTGGCCGCCACGGGACAAAATTATCAGGCCGTGGCTTTTACCGCGGCACTCTTCTCGTTTATTTCGATCATGCTCACCACGTTCTGGTTCAAAGAAACGTATCAGGAAGTGGAAAACCCCGAA
Organism: Anaerolineales bacterium; assembly: GCA_030824405.1. Taxonomy (GTDB): domain Bacteria; phylum Chloroflexota; class Anaerolineae; order Anaerolineales; family Villigracilaceae; genus Villigracilis. The sequence continues at coordinate 4,511 of JAVBXV010000053.1, forward strand.
GCCTCACGCAAGCGAAATCCTTTTTCCATGAGCGCCACACGCGAAGCCTTCAGTCATCCAACCATCGGGTTCCTGTTGATCTTGATGTTTTTCTATCAAGTTGCATTCGGCGGATACGAACAACTCTTTTCACTCTTCACACTCACGCGTCTCGGCATGGACGCGCGCGACACCTCAGGTTTATTTGTGTTGGCAGGTTTGTTTATCATCGTCATTCAGGGCGGCCTGATCGGAAGATGGTCTAAAATAAAAGGGGATCGCTGGCTGGTATTCATGGGGCTTGGCGCGCTCGCCATCGGCTTGATCGGAACCGCATTAACTCCCGCTGTGCCGATCCCCTGGTACGAAAAAGCTAAAGTGCTTGAAAGCCTCGCAGGTCAGGGTGAGTTCAGTGTTTCAACTCAAAGCATTAACATCAACCTGCCAGACGAAAGCGCAAAAGGCTGGTTCGGCATTATCTGGTTATTGCTCGCAAGCTTCCCTGCCGCGTTGGGCGGCGGCGTACTTCATCCCGCAGTCAACAGCCTGATCACAAAAGCCTCAAACAAAAACGAAGTTGGCAGCATGTTGGGCGCATCCGCGGCCATGTACAGCGCGGCCAATGCAGTCGCGCCATTATTCTACGGCGCGTTATTCCAATGGTTCGGCGGACCCGTTCCATTTTTTGTTGGCGGGCTGATTCTGGCGATCATGTGGTTCTTCGCACCGCGAGTTGTAAAAGTATAAATAAATAGCAGGGACACAAGATGTCTTGTGTCCCTGCGTTATAATTTTGGGGAAATGAAAAATCTCGACTCAGAAATCTCACTCGAATATATTCGCTCATCAGGTCCAGGCGGGCAGAACGTCAATAAAGTTGCGACGGCGGTACAACTGCGCTTTGATGTGACCCACTCCCCATCCCTCGCTTCAGACGTAAAGGGACGGTTGATTCGGCTTGCTGGAAAACGTGCCACCGCTGACGGAGTGCTGATCATCGAAGCCAAAAAATTCCGCACGCAGGAACAGAACCGCGAAGATGCTTTTCAAAGATTCTATGAGTTGGTTGAAAAGGCAAACGTAAAACCAAAGACACGCCACAAAACAAAACCCACAAAAGCATCCAAAGAGAAACGGCTGGAAGGAAAGAAAAAACGGGGCGAGATCAAAAAGGGACGCAAAGGCGGGCGCTGGGCAACAGACGATAAATAGACCATAAACCATCGTCTGCATTTTTAGGAGGAAATCAACATGACACAATCGATTGCAAACATCACCCTCGTCGTCAGGGACTATGACGAAGCCATTCAGTTCTACACCCAAAAATTAAAATTTGACCTGATCGAAGATACCCTGCTCACCGACAAAAAACGCTGGGTGCTTGTCTCTCCGCGCGGCTCCACAGGCACCAGACTCCTGCTCGCCAAAGCAGACTCCCCCGAGCAGAAAACCCGCATCGGCAATCAAACAGGCGGCAGAGTATTTCTATTCCTCCACACCGACGATTTCTGGAAAGACTATCAAGATATGAAATTGCAGGGAGTCCACTTCCACGAAGAACCACGCACCGAACCCTACGGCATGGTCGTGGTATTTTCTGATCTATACGGAAACAAGTGGGATCTGCTGGAGACAAAGAAATAATGTGTCACGGCAAATTGATGACGTTTATTTAGGTCTGTTTTAAAGGGTGAAGGTATATAATTACCCAAAGGTGGTTAT
>JAVBXV010000384.1 GCA_030824405.1 Anaerolineales bacterium
GAGCCGATCATCGCGCATAGTTTATTCGACAGCATCATTTATCTGCGTCAGGGATGTTTGACTCTGGCAGAGCGCTGCGTGAAGGGAATCACTGCCAACCGCGACCACCTGACCGAGTTACTAAATCGCTCGATCGGAATCGTGACCGCGTTGAATCCGATCATAGGCTACGAGAATTCAACCGAGGTTGCCAAAGAAGCCTACGCCACAGGCAAAGGCGTGGCCGAGATCGTACTGGCGCGCGGCTTGCTGACCAAAGAACAATTGGATGAAGTTTTGCGCCCAGAAAATTTGACACAGCCAGGTTGGTTTAAGAAATAGTGAAAAGTAAAAGAAAGTAGTCTGCCACCGTCTGTTAGAGAAATACGATAAAGGTGAAACATGACAACCATTTTCGACTCTACAACTACAGTAAAAGATGAACTTTCCAAACAAAAATATATCGCTTCAGATGAGATCGCGACGATCGTGTATCTCGCGCAGAAGTTGGGAAAGCCGCTTCTTGCCGAAGGGCCAGCTGGAGTGGGAAAAACAGAATTAGCCAAAGCAATAGCATCTGCAACGGGGCGCGAGTTGATCCGCTTGCAATGTTATGAAGGGTTGGACGAATCCAAGGCGTTGTACGAGTGGGAATATTCAAAGCAGTTACTGTACACACAGTTACTACGCGATAAGTTGAACGACACCCTCGGCAAAGCAGAGACACTGGCAGAGGCCGCAGACAAACTTGCAAAAGAAGAAGATGTTTTCTTCTCGAATCGTTTTCTGCTACAACGTCCACTGTTGAAAGCGATCTTGAGCGAAAAGCCTACGGTTTTGTTGATCGACGAAATTGACCGTGCAGACGCGGAGTTCGAAGCCTTCCTGCTTGAAATTTTGAGCGACTTTCAAGTATCGGTGCCTGAGTTGGGAACGCTGACTGCGATCCACAAGCCTTTTGTCATTCTGACATCAAATAACACGCGCGAGTTGTCCGAAGCGTTGAAGCGGCGCTGTTTGTATCTCTTCATTGATTACCCGAACTTACAGGAAGAACTTGCAGTGGTGAGATTGAAAGTACCAGATTTGAATCCCAAGCTGGCGCAGCAGGCCGTGGAATTTGTGCAAAAGCTCCGCAAGGCAGATATGCGCAAGTCCCCATCGATCAGCGAGACATTGGATTGGGCGAATGCACTCGTGGCGTTGAATGCGTCTAATTTAGATAAGGATGTTTTGGAAGATACACTTTCGGTCTTGCTCAAACACGAAGCGGATTTGCAGAAAGCAAAACGTCAGTTGAACGCTCCCCCACCACAGCAGCCGAAGCAAAGACCGCCTGATGATTACGGAAAATTTTCTGGGAATTAATTATTTTGCGTAGGGGCGAGGTTCCCTCGCCCTGGATGTTGGGCAGGGAGACCCCGCCCCTACGAGGAATATAAAATTATGGAATCCCGTATCTTACAGTTAATTGCAGCGTTGCGCGCGAGCGGCGTGCGCGTGTCTTTGGCGGAATCTGCTGAAGCGTTTTCGGCTGTAGATTTGATGGGGATCCAAGACCGCGAGTCTTTTCGTTTGTCTTTGCGCGCCACGCTGATCAAAGATGTGAAAGACCTGTCTACGTTCGAGAAATTATTCCCGCTGTTCTTTGGGTCGGGGCAACCGCCAGAGATGGGCGGGAATCCGATGGATGATCTGACGCCTGAGGAAATTCAGATGCTGGCTGAGGCGTTGAGTCAGTTTGCGGAGAAACTACGTCAGCGGATGGAAAGGCTGATGAATGGCGAACAGCTTTCTCGGTCGGAGTTGGAAGCGCTGGGTCAACTCGTCGGATTGAATCAGGCGGATAATCTTAATTATCAAAAGTGGATGGCTGAGCGCATGAAGCGTGCGATGGCATTCCCTGAAGTGCAAAAGGCAATGAAGGAGTTGATGGAGCAGTTGGCGCAGATGGGCATGAGCCGTGAGCGCGTCGAACAGATGCGACAGTTGATCCAGCAAAACATGCAGGGGATGCAGGAACAGATGGAGCAATTCGCTGGCGAACGAATTGCCGAGAATTTGAGCGAGAAACCGCGCGGTGAGAATATTGATAATTTGATGAACCGTCCGTTCCAGGCGTTATCTGATTCTGATAAACAACTTTTACAGCGTGAAGTGCAGAAACTTGCCGCGGCCTTGCGGACACGAATTGCGCTGCGACAAAAACGAGCCAAGAGCGGACAGATGGACGCGAAGGCGACCATCCGCGCGAGTTTGAAATATAACGGCGTGCCGATGGAGATCAAACATAAAAACCGCACACATAAACCGAAGATCGTGGTGATCTGTGATGTAAGCACGTCGATGCATTTTTGTTCGGAGTTGATGCTGAGTTTTCTTTTCGCATTGCAAGGACAGGTACGCAAGACACATGCCTTCGCATTCATCGATCATCTTGAATCGATCTCGGAAGATTTCAGCGGCACAAATGCAGACGAAGCGATCCAATCTGTTTTGTGGCGCATGCCCAGCGGACATTACAACACCGACCTTGGCTGGGCCTTGAATAATTTCAACGATGAATACATGGACACGCTCAACAGCGGGACAACCCTGATCATCGTTGGAGATGGACGTAACAATTACAACGACCCGCGTATTGATATTTTTTCACGCATGAGCTGCCGCGCCACACGCACCATCTGGCTGAACCCTGAACCCCCGCCAATGTGGAACGGCGACAGTGACATGGCAAAGTATGCGCCGCTGTGCAGCGCCGTGTTGAAAGTTGGCAACTTGAGAGAGCTGGCGAATGCAGTGGACGATCTGATGACTGGCTAATTTGAATGCTAGTGCCAATAGGTGATAAACCTGTTGGCACTTTTATTTTAAAATACGCAAAAACTCAAAGGAGACCCAATATGAAATTCACTGCCAATTATGTTGAACCGTACACCAACTCCATCACGGCTTCGGTGATGTTTGCCAACACCGAGGAAGACCCCGATGAGCCAACTTTTCTTTCCCTTCAGCGTCCGATTGAATTTGAGGATAGCAATTATTATTTCGAGATCAATGACCAGTCCTATTCACGGTATGGAGGTTTGGAATTGGTGGAATTTTCGCGAAACCAGATCACAGTAATCCTTGAGCAGAGTTCAGTCGAAAAGTTTGACGGAATTGAAGATTTCAGAAAAATTCAAGTTGACTTCGAAATCAACGATGCGGTTTTTGCAGATATACAATCTACTATAAGGCGCATCTTTGAAGGGCATGATATTTATCAGGAAAAATAAAAGTTTTCGGAATTCTACAGGAATCAAGCGGCAGTCACTTTTAGGTGACTGCCGCTTTTAGTATCGCCAGATATTCAAATATTTTTTTACACCGAACTCTATCCTGCCACATTGGTTCCGAATAGTTTGCCCACCAGCGCAGTCGCCAACATGGCGAGCAAGCCCCAAAACGTGACACGCAGTGCTCCCGTCCACATGCTTGCGCCGCCAAGGTACGCCGCCAAAATTCCCATCAACGCCAGGAAGAATAATGAACTACCCACGACCAACGGGATCATTAAATTAGCGGGTGCAATTAACACTGCCAACAAAGGCAATACTGCACCCACGGCAAAAGAAAGCGCGGAAGCAAGCGCCGCCTGGATCGGCTGGGCAGTGTGGATCTCACTTAGCCCAAGTTCATCGCGGGCGTGCGCCATCAACGCATCATGTGCCATGAGTTGGTCTGCCACTTTTTTCGCGAGGTCTTCATCCAATCCACGCCCAACGTAGATATTGGCAAGCTCACGATGCTCTCCAACATCATCTGTCTCAAGTTCTTTTTTCTCACGCGCGAGATCTGCCTTTTCAGTATCCGCCTGTGAGCTGACAGAAACATACTCCCCTGCCGCCATGGACATGGCTCCAGCCACCATCCCTGCAATGCCTGCAATCAAAACATCGCCGCGAACTGCGCTGGCCGCTGCCACGCCAACCACCAGACTCGCCGTGGATACGATCCCATCGTTCGCCCCTAAAACAGCCGCACGCAACCAGCCGATCCGATCTGCGTAATGTACTTCAAAATGACGCTTAGGCATATGATCTCCTTGAAATTTTATAACGAGCATTATCATTCTAGTTCAAACCAACATGCATTCCACCTGTCATATATCACCACTTTACATGGACACGGAATATGTAAACCCCACTTATAGTAAACTTGCGGTGAAAAATAAAATTCATCGAGAATTCCCGCATCGGAGGCAAATATGACAGACAAAAAATTCAAATGGGGTATTTTAGGTCCAGGCCGTATCGCGCATGCCTTTGCGGAGGGGCTGCAAGTGATCGATGATGCCAGCCTATTTGCCGTGGCTAGTTCAAAAATCGAACGCGCGAAAGAATTTGCCGATCAATATGGCGGCGCGAAAACCTACAACTCGTACGAAGCACTGGTCAACGACCCTGAGGTGGATGGTGTTTACATTGCCACGCCGCATCGCTTCCATTTTGAAAACATCATGTTGTGTCTCAATGCGGGCAAGCCTGTTCTGTGCGAAAAACCATTGACGGTCAACGCGGCGGAAGCAAAAAAATTGATCGAGACTGCCCACGAAAAAAAAGTATTCCTGATGGAAGCCTTGTGGACGCGCTTTCTACCGATCTATGAAGTGGTCCGTGGATGGCTGGATGAAAAATCCATTGGCGACATCAGCCTCATGGTTGGTAACTTTGGTTTCAACGCCCCCAAGGAAAAAGACGATCGCTGGCAGAATCCCGAACTTGCAGGCGGCACCTTGCTGGATATGGGTATCTATCCCATTTCGGTATCGCAATGGGCAATGAGATCTCAGCCAAAGTCTTTTATGTCTATGGCGCACATTGGCAATACGGGCGTAGACGAGTTGACTACAGTCTTACTCAAATACGAAAATGATGTCATCGCTCAATTTCACAGCAGTTTCATGAGCAACCACATCAATGACTTTGTGATCTACGGGAGCAAAGGTCATATCCGTATTCACCCTAATTTTTGGGGAGCCTCGAAAGCCACATTGACTGTCAACGACCAGGAATTGGCCGTTTCACGCCCATTGCGCGCCAGTGGATTTGAATACCAAACCGAGGAAGCTATGCGCTGCGTCCGCGCTGGGTTGCTGGAAAGCCCAGGCATAAGCCACGCTGACACTTTGGCAAACATGGAATTGATGGATGCCATTCGTGCAGAGATCGGGCTTAAATATCCGTTCGAGAAATAGACTGCACTTCTCTGTGAATACAAACTATCAGCAAATTCTGCAGGAAATTTACGAGGAGACACTGCCGCTAAAGGGGCAGGGAAAAGTGGCGGATTATATCCCTGCGCTGGCGAATGTGTTTCCTGGTCATTATGGCATTGCCATACAAACTTTGAGCGGCGAGACCTTTCAGGTTGGCGATGCCGAAGTCCCATTTTCGATACAAAGTATTTCGAAGGTTTTTGTCCTTTCGATGGTGTTCAAAGAATTGGGGGAAGAGTTATGGTCACGGGTAGGGCGCGAACCTTCTGGGAGTTCCTTCAATTCTTTAATCTTGTTGGAAACAGAAAATGGCATCCCGCGCAATCCATTTATTAATGCAGGCGCACTGGTCACTACAGACTGCCTGCTCTCGATCAAAAAAGAACCGTGCAGCGAGATCCTGCAATTTGTGCGCGGACTTTCCAATAACCCAACCATCAACTACAACAACCACATTGCTGAATCTGAAAAGAAGACGGGCTTTCGCAATGCAGCACTGGTCAATTTTATGAAGGGCTTTGACAACATCAAAAATGATGTCGATGCCGTGCTGGATGTTTACTTCCATCAATGTTCTTTGATGCTGAATTGCGTGGACCTCGCGCATGCGTTCCTCTTTCTGGCGAATGGCGGCGTCAACCCGTGGAACCAGGAAAGTATCTTGACGGCGAGTCAGGCGAAGCGCGTCAATGCCTTGATGCAAGTCTGCGGGCTGTACGATGATTCGGGGGAGTTTGCTTTCACAGTTGGGCTGCCAGGCAAAAGCGGAGTGGGAGGCGGCGTTGTGGCTGTCATCCCGAACTTGCTTTCGATATGTGTCTGGTCTCCCCAGCTGAATAAACATGGCACATCATTGGCGGGCATGAAAGCTCTGGAATTGTTCACGACCAAAACTGGTATTTCCATTTTCTAGAACATTCTTAGCGACCCACAAACAACAACCCAAAACCATATATTTTGGATTTATTCCAC
>JAVBXV010000451.1 GCA_030824405.1 Anaerolineales bacterium
ACAGGCTGAAATATTTTTCACGGGCGCGATACTGCTCCCGCATACGTTTGTGGTTGTCGATCAGGTTTTTTAGTTGCCCGGTGCTGAGACTGACGAGAATCAGGATAATCGTTCCTGAAATGTAGCCCCAGCTTAGCAATTCCATGAATTGCATGTTTTCAAAAACAAGCAGTATGGTGATGTTTGTAATGATGATCGCGGCGTTTATTGCCAGCCCTCTAAGCCAGCCAAACTGCCAACTGGCAATGGCCCCAACAAGAATCCCCAAGGTAAGGGTTGGCAGTCCAAAAACAGGAAGCCATATATACAGAGCGATCAGGTATATGATCGTCAGAATAAAAAAACTCCCCCATTTCGTCAGGGGTACATGGGAATCTGTTTTCATTCCCAACATTGTAGCACCCTGCGAAATGGAGGATTTCATTCGCAATATCCTTGTAAGGATTACTTTGCGTATTCGGTGGAGCGAGTCTCGCGAATGACCGTAACGCGGATCTGACCAGGGTATTGCATGGTCTCTTCGATCTTCTTGGCGATATCACGGGCAAGTCTGGCGGAGGCCAGATCGTCGATGGCATCAGGTTTGACGAGAATACGAACTTCACGCCCAGCCTGAATAGCGAAGGCTTGTTGCACACCGTCAAAGGAGAGCGACATTTCTTCGAGTGAGCGAATTCTTTTGATGTAGGCTTCCAGATCTTCACGGCGGGCGCCAGGGCGGGCGCCAGAGATGGCGTCTGCTGCTTCAGCGATGACTGCTTCCACAGTTTCCTGATCTATTTCATGGTGGTGCGAAGCGATGGCGTTGACGACGATGGGATTGACTCCATAACGTTTGCAGAATTCAGCGCCAAGGCCAGCATGTGTGCCATCCTGGTTGTGATCCATGGCTTTGCCGATATCGTGCAGGAAGCCGCCCAATTTGGCGAGCTCCACATTGGCACCAATTTCTGCGGCGAGGATGCCAGCCAGTTTGGAAACTTCCACGGCGTGGGCGAGTTGGTTCTGCCCATAAGAGGTACGGAATTTCAAGCGGCCCATCATACGCAGAACTTCGAGATGCAAGCCAGAGACATTTGCATCGTAGGCGGCTTGTTCACCCGCTTCGTTGATGATCTTTTCAACGGCTTTGGTTTCATCTTCCACGATCTTTTCGATGTGGGCAGGATGAATGCGGCCATCCAAAATTAGTTTGGTCAATGCACGGCGGCCAATTTCACGGCGGACAGAGTCAAAGCAGGAGACGGTGACGGAGTCGGGAGTATCGTCTACGATCACATCCACGCCTGCGGCCTGTTCAAAGGCCTTGATGTTGCGTCCGTTGCGACCGACGATGCGTCCCTTCATTTCTTCGGAAGGCAGGGTGACTACGGCGCGGGTGACTTCGGCTACGTGTTCAGAGGCCACGCGCTGGATCGCATCTGCGATGAGTTTGCGGGCGCGCTTTTCGCCTTCTTCACGCGCTTCAGCTTCGATCTGGCGGATGATGCGGGCCATGTCGCCGCGGGCTTCTTTTTCAACTGCGGCAAACAGATCTTTGCGCGCATCGTCCTGGGTCATTTGCGCGATCTGCTCAAGCTTCTTAACTTCATCTTCATATAACTTGTCAATTTCGTTGGCGCGTTTGTCAACTTGTGATTGACGTTTGTTCAAGGTCTGTTCGCGCTGTTCGATCTTGTCGAAACGGCTGTCGAGTTCAGAACGGCGCTTATCGAGGCGCTCCATTTCACGATTGAGCTCGATACGGCGTTCCTTCATTTCGGACTCGGCGGCCTGCACGATCTTGGTGGCATTCTCTCTTGCGCCACTTTCGATCAGGCGTGCCTGAGAACTGGCCACTTTCAAGGTGTCGTCGGCTTTTTCCTGGCGTGCTTTCGCGGCGCGGTCGGCCTGATATCGATGGTAAAAATATCCGGCAGCAACGCCTACGATGAGCACAAGTACATCTATTAAAAGAATTAGCGGGCTCATGTTAGTTCCTCATCTTCAAAATATTTTGCGTCAGTTCCTCCGTTCAACTCGTTCCAGACTTTGGATACGACTGGCGAGATGACGGAGTATGGAAAGCCGCGTCGTGCGAGGTACTCGGACAGTTTCTTACGAAACTCGCTCCATTCCAGCGCCTTGAGCCTGCCTGCTCGTTTACTGGCAGAGTCATAAGCTAGAGCATTTTCATCCACATCTGCAACAGCAGATTGAACGGTTTCGTCGTCGAGCCCTTTTTGACGAAGTTCCATCGTCAACACACGGCGACTGCGCGGGCGGAAGGTGTTGCGATTTTCCACCCAGACGCGGGCAAATTTATTATCGTTGGCAAGACCATTTTCTCGAAGTCTTGCGAGGGTTTCTTCAACCACCTCTTCGGGAATTTCATGCTTGTGCAGGTTTTGCCGTATTTCTTTTTCAGAACGGACACGATAGCTCAAAAAGAGCATGGCTTGTTGAAAAGCCCGTTCCCGTGCATCCTCTGCCTGTAGTTTGGCGATCTTTTCATCGCTCAAAATATCGCCAACTCTGAGCCAGACGGCTGTAAAGCGAGCCAATCCAAAGGCGAACTCTCCATCGAGGTGAATGTTCACCCGATTGCGGTTCTTTTGTGGCTCAATGGCGGTTATTTTTTTCATAGCATTAAACAAACACAGCCGAGGGCGCCGATCGAATCGGCCTCGGCTGTGAAAAATGTCTGGGTGGGTGACCAGTTCCAGGTCCAATAAGAGGCGGGAAATGGGTGGTCAAAATCGCGTGACAGTCCATCGTCACGTTTGGCATTTGATTTTCTAGGGTGAAGCCAGTTGTTTTCTCAAAAATTATCCTAAATGAGACTTCACAAAATAACTCCCAGGGTATTGGAGGGAGGTGGTACGCCAAATTCCAGTCAGTTTCAAGCAAAGGCCGCGCGTGCGGAAGAAATATCAGTTCAGATCAATCCTCTCGGATTTCCTTAATTATACATGAATTTTAAGATTTGTTAACATAACTTTTTCGTGTCAGAGGTGTACTAGCCTTTATCAAAATCGTGACAATTGGAACTATCAGGATTTTGGGAGTTGTGCAATAATTTGCGAAGTTGTTTATTTCACAGGAGGCACTATGGCTAAAATAACGCGTGAAGATGCTCTTGAATATCATCGACTGAAAGGTAAGCCTGGTAAGTTGGCAATTGTGCCGACCAAACCGATGGATACACAGCACGATCTGGGGCTGGCTTATTCGCCAGGTGTCGCAGAACCTGTGCTGGAAATTGAAAAAAATCCTGAGGATGCTTACGAATACACCTCAAAAGGCAATCTGGTTGCCGTGATCTCAAATGGCACGGCAATTTTAGGGCTTGGCGACCGCGGCGCTTTGGCAAGTAAGCCCGTCATGGAAGGCAAGGCCGTATTATTTAAGAAATTTGCGGATATTGACGTTTTTGATATTGAATTGGACTCCCACGACCCTGACGAAATTATCAAGGTTGTCGCAGCGATCGCTCCGACTTTTGGCGGGATCAATCTCGAAGACATTAAAGCCCCTGAATGTTTTTACATCGAAGAAGAACTGAAGAAGATGCTGGATATTCCAGTCTTCCACGACGATCAGCACGGCACGGCGATCATTTCTTCCGCCGCGCTATCGAATGCGCTGGAGATCGTTGGCAAGAAACATGATGAAATTCGTATTGTCATTTCAGGCGCGGGCGCTTCGGCGATCTCGTGCGCTGAGTTGGCGATCCGCTGGGGTGTGAAACGCGAAAATATCATGCTCTGCGACAGCCGCGGCGTGGTCTATAAAGGCCGCACCGAAAATATGAATAAATACAAGGAACGTTTCCTGGTTGAGACGGACGCGCGTACCTTGACCGATGCCTTACGCGGCGCGGACGTGTTCTACGGCCTGTCTGTGGCGAATGTGATGACCCCTGAAATGGTCAAATTGATGGCGCAGGACCCGATTATCTTTGCAATGGCGAATCCTGACCCTGAGATCAGGCCCGAGCTTGCGAAAGCAGCGCGCAGTGATGTCATCATTGCGACTGGCCGCTCTGATTATGCAAATCAAGTTAATAACGTATTAGGCTTCCCGTTCATCTTCCGTGGCGCTTTGGACGTGCGTGCGAAGGGTATCAATGAAGAGATGAAGTTTGCTGCTTCGAAGGCGTTGGCTGCGCTGGCGAAAGAAGATGTACCAGATTCAGTCATCCGCGCTTATGGCGGCGGAGCGATCAAGTTTGGACGTGAGTACATCATTCCCAAGCCGTTGGACCCGCGTGTGCTTTTGTGGGAAGCCCCCGCTGTTGCCGAGATGGGTATGAAGACAGGCGTGGCACGCAAGAAAATTGACCTTGATGAATATCGCGAGCAATTGGCGTATCGTCAGGGCAAGGGCGAGCGCATCCGCTATTTCTTCCAGAACAAGGCGCGCACTTCAGGCGGCACCAAACGTGTGGTGTTTGCAGAAGGCGAAGAGCAGAAGATCATCCGCGCCGCGCACCAAATCAACGAAGACGGAATTGCCACTCCTATTTTGATCGGTCGTCAGAGCGTGATCGACGAGCATTTGAAGAATCTCGGCCTTGATTACAAACCTCAGGTTGTTGACCCAGATCAGTTCTCCAAGATCGATGTGTATGCCAAAGAGTATTATGAACTGCGCAAGCGCAAGGGCATGATGATGAGTGACGCCCTTAAGAAAGCGCGTGATCCCAACATCCTTGGCTCGTTGATGGTCAAGATGGGTGATGCGGATGCGTTTATCTCTGGTCTCACCTTTGACTATCCCGAAGTGATCCGCCCTGCTTTGCAGATTCATCACACAGCGCCAGGTGTAGCGCGCGCGGCAGGTGTGTACATTATGATCTTTGAAGAGAAAGTTTTCCTCTTCACCGATGCCACCGTCAACATTGACCCAACCGCTGAAGACCTGGCCGAGATTGCATCTCTCGCCGCTGATTATGCGGTCAAGTTGGAAATTGACCCGCATGTGGCATTCCTCTCCTTCTCGAACTTTGGTTCCACACCGCATCCGCTTTCGGACAAAGTGCGCAAGGCTGTCGAGTTGATCAAAGCCCGTCGTCCCGACCTGGTTGTGGATGGTGAGATGCAGGCGGATACCGCTGTTGTGCCTGAGATCACCGAAGAGCGATATCCATTCAGCGCGGTGAAGGATGCCAACGTGTTGGTCTTCCCGTCACTCGAATCCGCGAACATTGCCTATAAGCTTTTGGCTCGTCTTGGTAATGCCAAAGCCATCGGTCCCATTCTGCTTGGCGTGGGCGCACCTGTGCACGTCTTGCAAACAGGGGACGATGTCAATGCGATTGTGCAGATCGCTTCCGTGGCTGTGATGGATGCAATGGGACGCGAAGAGCGAGGCTCTGCGAAGAAGGCAAGTAAGAAGAAGTAAAGAGTAATCAGTGAGATCAAAGGGTACTGTCCATGATGTTTGTGGATAGTACCCTTTTTGATTCTTGCAAAATTGCAAATCTTATTTTTTCATAGCTCGGATAAAATTTTATGAATAAAAAAACAGGAGGGAGAAAATATATCAAATCACCCAAATAAAAAAATACCAGCTCTTATATTTTCGTTAAGCCTTAATAAATATTTAATAGGATGGTGAGTAAATGAATTCTCGTTATGAAGAAAAGATCGAAGATCCTTGTGGAGAGATGGCGCGTTTGGTAACGAATTTTTTCCCTCTTAATGAATGGGGATTTGAGGAGAAATATAGATCCATTAAAGAGGGAAGGTTGATCTACGATTCACAATGGTGCCGTATTAAGTTTGTTTGGTCGGGGTGGGAGGAACAGGTCGGTAATTCAATGGATGTGTATTACGGTAGATTGCATGCACTGAACGATGAATATGTAATGACTTGGAATCAAGAGAATTCCTATTGCTGGCATGGGCTTACCAGTAGGAATGTGCTGAATTTTTTGGTTGGACTATCCCCTCAGGAAGTCATATCTCAAAAGGGATTCCCATCCGCAGTAACTCAATTTAGGAATTCAGATGTGTGGAAAGATATGGTAGGAAAACGACGTCTACCAGAATTGACGGCAAGGATGAATGCAAGTATTTGGGAATATTATGGCGCCCGTTTGTTCGAATTGTTTGATCTTCGTAGCCCTGATTTATGGGGGCAGTATGGAATATTCTTAAAAGAATACTATGATATTAAAGGGCGAAGTAAAAATATAGTCCCATCACTTGATA
>JAVBXV010000312.1 GCA_030824405.1 Anaerolineales bacterium
AATTGCGAAGAAGGCACAAAGCCACGCAAGCTGCCAATCCCCACGATCAAACCACCTTTATTGAAACCAATGATCTTGCTGTCGATGACAACTTCATCGGCGATCATCTTTTCAACATTTTCCCAGGACATTTGTTCCTGAGCACGTTTGAATGAGAGAACGACATTCCCATTTTGATCTTCGGGATTGATTACGTAAACACTTACTTCAGCGCCTACTTTAAGCATTTCCCGTTCTTCTGGGCTGAGTTGCTCCAGCTCGCGGCTGGCAATAACACCTTCAGACTTGGCGCCGATACTCACGAGGATTTGGTTTTGGCCAATACTCGCGATCATACCTTTGCGAATTTCGCCAACCTGAGGTAACTCAATGCTCAGGGTTTCTGTTTCAAGCAGAGACTCCATGGTTTGGTTGTTGTTTATTTGGTCGCCCTGCATGTTTGCCCCGCTCAGGGCTTCATTTTGATCCATCACTCGTGACTCCAATTAAATGAAATAGTATAAGAGATTATACAAGTGTTTGAACAAGTTGACAACCCTGTCACTCATTCTCGCGAGAAGATTTATCGGAGAAATAACCATGTTAATGCATGAAAGGCTTCAAACTGACCAAAAAAACATAAAAAGTTGGATTTGAAATTAATTTCAAACAAGCGTTATAATCACGCACTGGAGTACATATGCCCGCAATATTTCCTTTCACAGCCATAGTTGGACAAGAGCGCATGAAACGTGCGCTCATTCTCAATGCCGTTGATACAAGAATCGGCGGTGTGTTAATTCGTGGTGAACGTGGTACTGCGAAGTCTACTGCAGCACGTGCGTTAGCCGCACTGCTTCCAAAAGTTCAAGTCGTTCAGGATTGCCGTTTTGGATGCGACCCCGATCACCCGGCAGCCTGGTGCACGGAATGTAAAGAACGATATTCCACCACTGCAAAGAAACTACCCACCGCAGAGCGGGCTACACCATTTGTAAACTTACCTGTGTCTGCCACGGAAGACCGTGTGGTCGGAACACTCGATATTGAAAAAGCCATTCAAAAAGGCGAAAGACATTTTGAACCTGGCGTACTTGCGGGCGCGAACCGCGGCCTGCTTTACATTGACGAAGTCAACCTGCTTGACGATCATGTGGTGGATGTTCTACTCGACTCAGCAGCCATGGGCGTAAACACAGTGGAACGCGAAGGCATTTCCTTTGCCCACCCAGCACGCTTCATTCTCGTTGGGACGATGAATCCTGAAGAAGGAGATCTCCGCCCCCAATTGCTGGATCGCTTCGCGCTATCCGTGGAGATCGTCGGCATTCGAGAACCTCGTGAGCGCGTCATGATCATGGAGCGCAATCTCTCCTATGAAAAAGATGCAGACACCTTCCGAAGTATCTGGCTCCCGAAAGAACAGGAACTTTCTGCAAAAATTGCACGCGCACGCCAACTCGTGGACCAGGTCACCCACACGAGCCGTGACCTGCTTTCCATTGCCGCACTGACCGCATCTCTTAATGTAGATGGTCACCGTGCAGACCTTGTCATCCTTAAAGCCGCGCGTGCTGAAGCAGCCTTCGAAGGCCGCACCAAAATCACCGACCATGACATTGCCCTCGCTGCCGAACTAGCACTTCCTCACCGCATTAAACGCACACCCTTCCAGCAGGCCGAATTAACCACTGAACAGTTGCAGGAACGCATTGAGCAACTGGCAGGCCAATCGGTCCCTAGCGAATCGGATGAAGAGTCCGAAAGCAAGCAGGATGGCGAATCAGAGGAAAAAAAAACTTAAAGCTCGAAGATGAATCGCAGGAAGGTCCGCAACAAGGTCAGCCCGAACCCATGCCACAGGATGTATTTGCAAACACAAATTCAAACTGGTGGGATGGCGGACAAAAGGTAAAGCCCGGCGAGACCTTCCAACCGCGTAAACTTAATACCCCTCTCGACAAATTAACCAGAAAACAAGCAGGCCGTCGTTCGCTCACCAAGACCGAGCGCAAACACGGACGTTACATCAAATCGCGCCCCGCAGGTGACAACCTCACGGACATCGCATTTGATGCCACGTTCCGTGCGGCCGCGCCTTTTCAAAAGCAACGCATTGAAGAACGAAAGAAGCTCGCCTTCTCGATCAAGAAAAGCGATTTGCAGCGCAAGATCCGCGTGAAGCGTGTGGCGAATCTCGTTCTGTTCCTTGTGGACGCCTCCTGGTCGATGGCAGTGGCGGAACGTATGAATGCCACAAAAGGCGCCATTCTCTCATTATTGACAGATGCGTATCAACGCCGTGACCGTGTTGGACTGATCGTCTTCCAGAAAGATCGCGCCACGCTGGTGCTCTCCCCCACCAACTCCATTCAGCTTGCACAACGCGCCCTCATGGATATTCCAGTTGGCGGAAAGACTCCACTTTCAGCAGGCTTATTCATGGCACACGATGTCTTGAAACACGAGAAACATATCCACCCTGATGTGGAGCCGCTCTTAATGGTGATGACAGATGGCGCAGGCAATGTATCGTTAGGCACACTGCCGCCACAGGAAGAATCCTTCAAATTCGCCGAACTCATCGCAATGGACAAGATCCGCTCGGTGGTGATCAATATGGAACACGCTGCCTTCGATCAAGGACTCGCCCAGCAACTGGCTGATCACCTCGAAGCGCCGTGTTATTCGCTGAGTGAATTAAAGGCAGAAGTTTTATACAACGCAGTAGTTGGTGAAATGTCGAAGCCAGCGAAGAAATAAAAAATAAAAGTAACAGCCGCCTTTGAGGCGGCTGTTACTTTTTCATCACGAATCAAACCCCAAGCCCAACGCGTCCAAAGTTTTCAACCAAACATTTCTTTTCCCTGCATTTTGATCTGCCTGATCCAGTGACCATCTTGTGAAATTGATGATCGGCAAGCGAAGCGGCTCAGGGGGGAACGGAAACGGTTTGGACTTCACCATTTGCAACGCGGTGCGTTCGGTCTTTTTATCGTCCAGCAGATCCAACATTACTTGCGCGCCGAAACGAGATGCGCCCACGCCAAGACCTGTGTACCCAACTGCGTATGCAACCTTGCCGCCATACGCCTTTCCCCAAAACGCGGTGTAACGCGAACAGGTATCGATCACGCCGCCCCACGCATGCGTAAAGCGCAGACCTGTCAACTGGGGAAATGTTTGGAAGAAGTGCTCAGCTAAACGGGAGAATGAAGCGGGGTTATTTTCCAGATGCGGACCCACTCCATTGTTGTGATAATAAATCGCGTCGTATCCGCCCCATAGAATCCGTCCATCTTCAGTGGTGCGATAATAATGAAATTGATTGCCGCCGTCACCCACACCTTCGCGCCCGCGCCAACCCAATTCATCACGCTGTACTTTTGATAACGGCTCGCTCATCAACACGTAATCGTAAACGGGCACCACATAAAATGAAAGCCGCTTGAGCAACGGCGGGAAGGCGTTCGTAGCAAGCGCAACTTTTTTAGATTCGACTTCGCCATAATTTGTTTTGAGGATGATAGACCCGCGCTTCTCTTCCAACGCCGTAACCTGCGTGCGCTCAAACAAGCGGACTCCAACTTCCAGGCATGCTCTTCGTAATCCCCACGCCAGCCGTGCAGGGTTGACCAATGCCACAGACGTTTTATGAAGGCCCGCAAGATACGTAGGCGAATTGACGCGGGCACGCACTTGAGCCTGATCTAAAAATTGAACAGAATCTCCCACTCGCGCAGACTCTTCAACTTCTTTGCGCAGAGCTTCAATTTGATATTCTTCGGTGGCAACATTGATCTCGCCAGAGCGAATGAAATCACAATCGATATTGAATTGTTGGATCGTACTTTCAATGGCGTTTAGATTCTTATGCCCCAACTCCACCAATGTAGGCATTTCATTTTTCCAGCGGCTCATTCCATTTTGAAGCCCATGCGTGAGTGATGCGGCCATGAAGCCGCCGTTCCTGCCGCTGGCGGCGATGGCGGTTTCGCCCGCTTCGAGCAAAACAACATCACGATTTGGGTCGGCTTGTTTGGCTTGCAGTGCCGTCCACAACCCCGTGAAACCCGCGCCAACAACAACGAGATCGGCTGTGATCTTTTCGGTCAGCGCAGAGGCGGGCTCAGGCTTGTTCGGGTCATCCAACCAGAACGGCGTGAGCTTCACATCCGCAAGAGACTTGAGGGTCTCAGGGCGCGGAGTGTTCGAGAAATGCATAAGGGCTCCAGATTCGCGGCCCGCCCGAATTCATCGGGCAGGTTCATAGATTTTTATAAGTGTACTGGGGGAAGCAGAAACGAGTCAATTTTCTTTTTCCGATTCATGCAATTACGGAAAATTCTGTGCCAGCAATTGCCTTGCTGCTTCAGCATACACTCCTGAAATATCAGCATCACGTACATAACTTAACAGATTATAGGCGGCTGAACGATTGCCTTGCAACAAATAATTCATGGCCAGATGAAGATGCGCGGGAAAATATTCAGGAGCAAGTTCGATCGCTTTTAGAAAAGTTTGTTCTGCATTGGCGAATCGTCCCGAAGAAAAATATGCAAAGCCCAATGCGTCTAACGCGTTGGGGTCGTTGGGTGAAATCTCAACAGCTTTTTGCGCAGCGGGCAAACCAATATCTTCAATATGCACACCATTCTCCGCGCAAAAGACGGCCAGCAATCGCCAGTAGGTTGCATCTTCGGGGGCCAGCGCAACTGCATTTTCGTATGCATCCAACGCGGCGGCGAGATCACCCAATTGCGTATGTGCATTTCCGATCGATGCCTGCCATGCTGGGTTTTGCGGTTCGAGTTTTGCAGCCAGTGAATACTCAGCCAACATACGATCATATTTCCCCTGACGATTCCAATACAGTCCACGCAAAGCGCGCACGATGACGGAGTTATGGTCCAGCGATATAGCCTGATCAAGTGCAGCGCTTCCATCCTGACCTGTTTGCTGTTGTGCTTCGCCAAGCCATGCCCACGCTTCGGCATTCTCGGCGTTAATATCGATGGCTTTCTCAAACGCCGCAATGGACAAATCCCATTCCTGCACGAGTCCGAGCGAGCGGCCCACCGTCACCATTTGTTGAGATGGATCGGGTTGCGTGGCAGATTGACTCAAAGCAGCGAGCAATGTCTGCACGGCGGGAGCAAATTGAGGGTTAAGAGAAGAAGCGCTGGTTAATTCATCCAGTGCCTGTTGGGGGTTGAGAAAAGTCAACAAGAGACCGAGACGATAATGTGTGCGGGCGTCTCCCCCGCCCAAAGAAAGCTGGTTCTGCAATGCTTCGCGTTCGGCTTGCCAATCTTTTTGAGAATAACGAATCAGCGCAAGGCCTTCATAAAAAGATGGCGACGAATAGAGCCGCAAACCCGCCTCAAAAGTTTCCTGTGCCAACTGCAAATTGCCGTTGCGATAATAGCAGTATCCAAACGATAACCATCCTTCCTCTGAAAGTTCAGGGGCTTTCGTGAAAAAGGTGATCGCGGTGGAACAATTGTCGTCTTTGCTGGCGGCAAGTGCGGCTTTTTCCCACAGGTCGGCACGCCACAAAAAAAGCCTGGCAGCGCGTTCATAGGAATACGCCGCGGTTTTGTAATCTTTTTGAGCGAGGGCAATTTCTGCCTGCTTGATATTTGAATAGCCTGTAAATAGAAGCGGCAGGAAAATAGCGATGAAAAGACCTGCGAGAAGTGCGGGGAAAAACCATTTTTGGGTTCGCATAAATTTCAATGCACTTATTATACGTGTACTACTCAATAATTTTGAACTGGCAGTATAATCATGCATAGATGAACGCATTTTCAAGTTTAGTCCTTACGCAACTCACCGTCCCACCTGGAGACTTGATCTATTACATCGTGCTGGTGTTCGCCATAGCCAGTGCGTTGCAGTCTTCATTTAATCATTGGCGGGCTAGTGAATTTCCACAAGCACGGCGCGCGTTGATCGGGTTGAGCATATTGCTCGGCGCACAGATGCTGATGTTTGCTTTTAGCGGTTTCGGCTGGCAAAAAGTTGTGGACCCACGCGCATTTCTCCCGCCCATGGACCGCGCCTTCATTGTATTTGGCATTATCTGGATCACCTGGCTTTATGCCTTCCCAGAACCAAGCCGCGCAGCAGACGCTGCCGCTACCTTATTTAGTTTATTAGTTGTAACTGCGCTGGG
>JAVBXV010000040.1 GCA_030824405.1 Anaerolineales bacterium
ATTTCAAGGCACCTTCGTAGGCAATGGGCATATTAATGCCGCGCCCAAGATAAAGGCATCCCTTGATGTCCTTGAGAATGTGGGCAACTTTTTCAACTTCGGCATCTGTGTCCAGCACGCGGCCTGCCAGGTCGGGTACGAGGCGCAGGTCTGAAACAAGGTCCTTGCGGGTTTGATCATCGATCACGCCGCGCAGGTCTGCAAGCAGGATCGCCAGCATGTATTGGTCAACCAACGGGGCGGTGAATGCTTTCGTAGAAGCCACCCCGATCTCAGGTCCAGTTTGCATCGAGATGTATCCATCAGAAACACGCATGGCTTGCGAGCCAACGGCGTTTACGATGCTCCAAACGATCGCGCCTTTGCGGCGTCCCTCTTCCATGGCAGCCAATGTATCTGCGGTTTCGCCAGATTGCGAGATTGCCAGTACAACTGTGTTGCCGTCCAGGATTGGATCGCTGTAACGAAATTCGGAAGCGATGACCACTTCCACGGGTACGCGCGCGATTTTCTCGATCAAATATTTTCCCACCATGCCAGCATATGCCGCAGTGCCGCAGGCTGTAATGTAAATGCGTTGAATACGTTTGGCAATTTCGGGGGTCAGGTTTAGTTCAGGCAGGCGAATGCGGCCTTTCTGAAAATCAATGCGGCCTGCAAGTGTATCTGTGAGTGCGCGTACCTGTTCGTGAATTTCTTTTTGCATGAAGTGGCGATATTCACCTTTTTCAGCAGAGACCGCATCCCAGGCGATCGTATGAATTTCAGGATGAAGCTCTTCGCCGTCCAGTGATTCCACGCGCACGCTGTCTTTTGTAATGACCGCCATCTGACGTGATTCTAAAAAGATCACTCTGCGGGTGTGCTCGAGAATGGCGGGAATGTCAGAGGCAATAAAGTTCTCGCCTTCGCCAAGCCCGATCACAACGCCGCCAGCATTTCCGATGCGCGCGGTGATGATCTTGTCGGGCTCATCCACAGACATCAGCACAACCACATTTGCACCCTCGATCTGTTTGAATGTACGGCGTGCCGCTTCTTCAAAAGAGATGCCTGATGCTTTGTTATGTTCAGCAAGATGGACGATGGTTTCGGTATCGGTATCTGATTTGAAAGTGACTCCCTCAGAGCCCAGCTCATCCTTGAGCTCAAGGAAGTTTTCAACGATGCCATTATGAACCACCACAACACGTCCCGAATTCCCGACGTGTGGGTGGGCATTTTTGATCGAGGGCGCTCCGTGTGTTGCCCAGCGAGTATGACCGATTCCAGGCGCGCCTGTCAGCGGAGACTTGGCGACGAGATCGATCAACTGCTGTAATTTTCCCGCATCTCTCCGCACCTCGATCTGGTTGTCATTAATGACGGCTACTCCAGCTGAGTCATAGCCGCGGTATTCAAGCCTTTTCAGGCCATTGAGTATGATCGGTGTCGCATCACGCGGCCCGACATATCCGACGATTCCACACATAATTAGGATCCTCCGTTTATTGGTTTATGTCTTTGCAAAGACAATATTCTTTTGCCCAAAGCATTTCCCGTATTAACAAGAAATTGCTTTATAACAAAAGTGTGTTCTTCGCACTGACATATTATTTTGTGCCATTCTCTGCTTATTGACCACCCGATCACTCGTTTGGTGTTGTTGGCAAAGTTATCTCTGGAGGGAAAGATTGACGGGTGTGGCACACCCGGAGGGCTTCCGCTGATCTGTCGATTTTCCTGAACTTGGTAAGCCAGTTAACTCCATTTGTGCAATGGAGAACCCTCGTCCTCGTCAACTTGGAGAGTTACTTCCAAGTCCATGCGCTGTCTTTCCCGACAACAAATTCTTTTGACTGCCTCCTTATTGTGTTTTTCAGCAGAAATTATACCCGAATAAATTAGACGGTAAAATCATGCTCGGGGGCTCATGAAAAAGAGAAACGCAATCAGGTTCAAAACCTGATTGCGTTTCTCTTTGGCTTTTATTGTTTGAAAGTTACTAGCATGGAGGGCGGAGGATGGTGTTGGTAGCGCTCGCAGTTAAAGTGATCGTATCAGTGCCGATCATTGGCGTTACAAGGGGCAGGAATATCACATGTCCGTATTGGACCTGGACCGTAATCGAGTTGGGCTCCCCGCCAGAAACAAGGCCTTCGCACTGAAGATTGTTGTTATAGATGATCGTGATATTGCTATCTTCCAGTGCAAGCATATCTGATGCGGTTGCCTTCACACGCCTGTTGATCTCTGCGGTTTGGGCAGGATTGATCGAGCCATAAATAGCGCCTTCCTGTGCTGCATCCCGCATGCCTACATACTGGAAAAGCGCAATACTGAACTCCACCGCACCCATAAGCAGCATCAGGATAACGATCAGGCTGATGGCTAATTCCACCAGGCTTTGGCCACGTTCGCGTTTTGTTATTTTTTGAATAGGCTTCATTTCGGCAAAGCTCCTGATTATGGTAAGTGACAAACGCCGTTATACGGAGAGGCAAAGTTGACTAAAACGTTGATCCCGGTAGGTTTAATTTTTGAGAATTTCATTGCGATCGTTGTAGTAACGTTATTGGTCAGCGTGCCAGTTCCTGAAATAAAGGGGCTGAAACTATCTGACACAGTACCGGTGCCATTAACAGTGGAGTTTGTGACAGTCACTGTCTCTAATTGATAGTTACTTCCGCCAGTTCCACTATTATCCCAGGTGATCTGGATATCTGAGATCGGCAAGTTGACTCCCACTGTATTGGTGATGGTCCATACAGATGTGTCGCCGCTACCTACACTTGGCTGGGTTGTGGCGAATTTTAGGTTAGTGCCAGTGCAGATGTATACCGAGGTAACAGCTGATGGTGGGTTGATGGTGGTGGCTGAAACTGGCGAACCTGAATTCTGGGCAGTGGCTGCGGTGACAGTATTTGTGATCGTGCCTGCAGCAGTAGTTGTAAATGTGCTTTTACAAGTGGTGGATGTACCGGGACCAATACTCGCGGCTGCAAGGCTGCAATCTAACGGACTAACTGGGCTGCCTGCATTTGTAGTTACAGTGTAGGGCGATGTCAGAGTCACTCCACCAGTGTTTGTAAATGTATAGGTATATGTGATCACTTCTCCCAAGACAGTGATTACTGACTTGTCGGCAGTTATTCCAAGGCTAAGACGTGCGCCTGCAAATATGATCTCTATGTCAGTGACTGGGGTGGATGGAGAGATCGGGTCAGAACCAAATTTTGCGGTTGCAGTAGCTGTGTTTGTGATCGAGCCAGCGCTCACATCTGTGGATTTGACCGTGTAACCAGGGCTGGTGCAATCTCTTGTGGTGTTGGGCAGGAAATTGCTTTGATCTGCACAAGTAATTACATTCCCCAAAGTGTCTGTAACAGCAAGGGTGTTCAGGGTTACGTTGCCTGAATTCTGTAAAGTATATGTATAGGCTATTTTACTGC
The DNA here is from genome assembly GCA_030824405.1 of Anaerolineales bacterium. Lineage (GTDB taxonomy): Bacteria > Chloroflexota > Anaerolineae > Anaerolineales > Villigracilaceae > Villigracilis. Next base: position 3,432 of record JAVBXV010000040.1, read on the forward strand.
CAGTAACAGTCGGTGTTGCGTTTGATGTTGACGTGATGGATGCAATGGAGATCGCCTCTATCTGCTGGATCGGCACAGTAAGTGTCACTGCATTGGATGTGCCCGGCGCACCATCACTGATAGCTGTGGCAGTTGCTGTATTTACAATGGGGGCACCGGAGTCCATATCAGCCTGTGTGACTGTGTAAGACCCTGTACATTGGGTGGTTGCGCCAGCCGCAATTGAGGCACTTGCGCCAGAGCAATCAACGCTGATTTTGTCATCCACCACACTTGGGGAGGTAACTGGTGTGGAAAGGAGGTTTTTAATGTTGTAGGTATACGTAATAACTTGTCCCGGCGCTGTGGCTTCGGGTGCTGACGGAACGATCGTCAGGAAGATTGGAGGCGTATACACAACAGCAGATGCTGATGCTGTAATATTTTGATCATTGCCGTCTCGGTCAACAAAGGTGTTGGATGCAGTGGCATTATTCACAACTTGTTTGTTGGTGATGTCTATTGGCTGGATCGTGTAGCTGGCTGTACAAGTGGTGAAAGCACCAGGTGCAAGTGTGCTGGCAGCGCCTGAACAATCCACGTTCGCTATTTTGTCATCTGTGACAGAGAATGGCGCGGTTAGTGTCACATTTCCGCTATTGGTGATCTTATAAACATATCCAACAACGGTTCCAACGATCGAGGTTGCTGAAACAGATGGGGTCTTTTCGAGTGAGATCGCCGGGTTTTGATCCACGAGGGTCGTGGTTACTATTGTGTTGGCTGCTAAAGTCAACCCTGAACAAAGCGGGGTTGAATAGGTTGTATTTGTCACCACGCCTGCATCAAGTTCTGCCTGGGTGGCTGTGTGTGTTCCAGTGCATGTAAAAGAAGCACTTGCTGCCACTGAGGCAGGACAGGAAATTCCAGTTGCGTTGTTGTCCACTACTACAGGAACAAGAGGGGCTGCTTTTATGTTGGTCAATGAGTACGTATAAGATAGGACACCGGGAGAGATGACGGTAGCTGCAACAGATACTAATTTTGAACAGCCAGTTCCGCCTGCGGCAAAGGTGGATTGTGCAACCGGCACAACAATATCCACAGAACGGAGGATGGTGCGTTCACTTGAGGATGTGATGGTAAATGGGTCGAAGGGGACAATCGGCACGATCGGTTCCCACTGCGCGGTAACAGTGACTCTGATACGATCTCCATTGATGAGTGTGTCAGCTCCAGTTGGGCAGGCTGGGAATGCTCCGTCAATTTGAACTGGATCGCCACTGGTGTCCAAGCCGCGATCGTACGAAATGGTGACTGTATCAAATACGTTGATAAAACCGACCCTTCGTGCTGCAGCGTCAATGCCGGTGCAATCGTTGAAATACGGGCCATTCGGGCCTATGCCCGTTGCTGATCCATATCGAACCGCTTGACGCGCAGCTGTTACTGTCGAGCCATAAATAAAGAGCAGGCGGCCAGCTTCCATGGTGCCATATAAAATTAACAATAATATTGGCAGGGCCAATGCAAACTCCATGATCGCCTGCGCACGGGGTTTTGAGTTTCGGAGTGCTTTTAGAGTATTCATAATCGTATTCCTGTTGGTGGTCGCTTTTTTATAAAAACAGAATAAATTGCTGGGAGTGATGTAGATGGCATTGTATTAATCCCCTTTCAATTATATATCAAGATTGCCGGGGTAATGTCCATGTAAGTATGTTGTAATGCTGACAAAAATGAAAGATTTCGCCGATTAGGGGCGTAGATAGATGCGGTGTTTTAGTCACTTAAAAGGACTTCTGGCATGCGGTAGGCATCGTAATTTTCTTCATCATTGTATTTGATGTAAACCGCATCTGTGCCATCGACTTCAACGTAGTATCCAATGATCTGGCTGTGATACCCATAAGTTGATTCGAGGCCATTAATGCGTATGTCTCCTGCCGGGGCGAGGATCGTGCCTTTATACTTTGAATTAAAATTCCCATTAAGTGCGATGCGGTTTGAATTATCCGCTGGCATAAACATAAGAAGCCCTTTGAATGGGCCAGTTTTGGGGGCGCTTAAGTCGATCTCGGCTCCGAATCCAAAGTGAACTCTTCCGTTTTCGATCACAAGTAACACCCCTGTGCCGGTTAGTTTTGTCTCTACGATTACATCGCCTGCAATACAATATGTACCAGACTCTAAATTGGTGACTCCTTCAGGTGGAAAATCGTCATCCCAATTTCCTGGGGTCATGGTATTGCCTTCTTCACCAATGACTTCTGCGATCTTACTTCCGCACCCAGGTTCAGGCATTTGAATTGAGGGAGGGTAATTCATTGGAATGGCGCCAGTTTGGGGCGGGAATGGAGTGTGAAGTTTTGGCTTCTGTATGGATGCCCCTCCAACAATTGAAAACGGAAAATCGCCTTCAATACGAACGCTTCCACTTCCTTCCTGTATGTAGGCGCAGGTTGGATTGTTGGAGTTGACGAACAGTCCGCCGCCTTGCAGCAGAATGGTTGCCTCGCCGTGAATCCAGAATGCGCGTTTGACGTTACATTTGCTTGTGGGGGCCAGACTCACCAATGCGTAGCCTTCGAACATCTGGCCATATTCGGCAGGTTTGGTTTGTGATATGGCCTGAGTGGCTACTGTGATTTGATTAATGCCAATTACCGGGCCAAAGAAAGTATCCAGGTGTGAGGTGATGATCACTTGTATATATTCGGGATTATTGGCGTGAGG
>JAVBXV010000047.1 GCA_030824405.1 Anaerolineales bacterium
GTAATTCATCCAACGTGAGGCTTTCGCTGGAATTTGCGCGGACAGTTAATTGACGTGCGTCAAATAGTTCTTCGCCAAAATAGAAGGAGAGCAGAACATCCTGATCTGTGTTGCTGTAGTTGCTGACTTCGGCAAAAAGCTGTGGCCTGTTTTCGGAGGCGCGTAATGCAAGTGCAGAGACGCCAAGATTGTTATCGGATGTGCCGATCGGTAAATATTGAATATCACCCGGCAGGGCGGGTAATCCGCTTTCGGGTAGGCCGCCGTCTGAGACGATGACAATTGTCGTTTCGGATGCGTCTGCCTGGGTGGCGCCGACTGCGAGTGCAAAGGCGGCTTGCCAATCTGCGCGGCCCTGGGTGACTTGCGCGTTGTTCAAGATGCTGTGCAGTTTGGTTTTGTCTGTTTCGGCGGAGGATAAAATCTCTGGGTTTTTGCCGACCAGGATCAGGGTTAAGGCAGAAGCGGGATTCAATCCATTGATGAGGGAATGAATGGATTTGCGCGCAAGCTCAAAGCGGGACGAATCCACATCGGTGGCATTCATCGAAGCGGAGGCATCCAATAAAATAATGACCGAGCCAGATGCAACGGTGCGGGCTTGAATGGCGGGGCGCGCGAGTGCGAAGATAAGTGCGGTGAGAATTAAGAGCTGCAGGATGAGCAATAAATTGCGTTTGAGTTTTTGCCAGGGCGCGTTGGCTTGTTGTTCGCGCAGAACCTGCTGCCAAAGAAAAATGGAAGAGACCTGCGTTTGCTTGCGGCGCAGTTTGAGCATGTAGAGCAGGATGATGGGAATGGCGAGGACGGCGAGCCAAAACCCAATGGGGGTTAGGAATTGCATGGGTTACTTTACAACCCCCGCGCGGCGCATTTCGAGCAGCAGCGCTTGATCCCACGGACTGTCTGTTGTTAATTGCAAATAGCGGATGGATTGTTTGCGGCATTCGGCTTGCGTGGATTGGATCCATTTTTGCACATGCGCTTTGTAACTTTGACGCAGACTGCCATCGAGTGAAATATCCTGCACTTGATCCGTTTCCATATCCACAAGCTGCAGGTCGCCAGCGAAGGGCGGGTCAATTTCATCGGGAGCCAGCACGTGGACGAGTGCCGCTTCGTGTCCGCGCCCGAGGAAATTTCGCAAGCCAGTTTCATAGCCTGTTGGCGTGAGCAGGTCTGAAATTAAAACCACCAGTCCCGTGCGGCGCGGTGTGATCGAATACTCGCGCAGTGAATTATTTAAGTTTGTTTCTCCGCCTGCTTCGAGAGCTTCGAGAAAACGAAACAAACGCGGCAACGCGGCCTGCCCGCGTGTGGGGCCAAAGTCATCGGTTACTTTTCCATTTTGCAGAAAACCGATCGTGAGTACATCGCCAGAAGAAAGTGCAATTGCGCCCAAGCCTGCGGCGAGATGCAAGGCGTACTTGAATTTGTGCAGATCGTCTTCGCCTGAATTCATCGAGAGAGAGCCATCGATCAAAATGTGAACGGCGAGGTCTTCCTCTTCTTCGAGCAACTTAATGAAGGGACGTTCCAGCCTCGCGTAAATATTCCAGTCAATGCGGCGCAGATCGTCGCCGGGGGAGTAATCGCGATAATCGGCAAACTCCACGCTGCTGCCGCGGCGAGAGGAACGTCGCTCGCCTTTGATCGCACCTGTCCGTACGCGCGAAGCGACTAACGTGAGTTGATTTAACTTGCGGAGGGTGGTTTCGTCAAAAAGCATGAGGGAAGGATACAGGAGGAAGGATGAAGAAAATCCTTATCCTTGTAATGAGTTGGTTAATTCCTGAATGACTGTGTCTGTGCGAATGCCTTCGGCGAGACCGTCAAAATTTAAGAGCAGGCGGTGGCGCAGTGCGGCGTTTGCGACGGCGTGAACATCTTCAAAGGCCACGTTGTAACGGCCAGCGAGCAGGGCAGTCACTTTTGCGCCGAGCACGAGGGCTTGTCCGCCGCGCGGAGAAACGCCGTAGCGCACATATTTTTTTACCAACGGTGTGGCATGCGGGTCATCGGGGTGAGAAGCCAGAACAATTTTGGCAATATATTCTTTGACATGCGAAGCGATCGGAACGGTGCGCGCCAGTTTGCGCATTTGTACAATGTCCTGTCCGTTGACCGCGTGATTCGCGGAGGATGTTTCTTTGCCTGTGGTGCGGTCAAGAATTTCACTCATCTCTTTTACACTTGGCATTTCCACATTTACTTTGAAAAAGAAACGATCCAACTGCGCTTCGGGCAGGGGATAGGTGCCTTCCATTTCAAGCGGATTTTGCGTGGCAAGCACGAAGAACGGTTCTTCCAATTTATACGTTTGTTGCGCGATCGTTACCGAGCCTTCCTGCATCGCTTCGAGCAATGCAGATTGAGTCTTCGGTGTGGCGCGGTTGATCTCATCAGCCAGAACCAGATTCGCGAACAAGGGTCCAGGACGAAAACGAAATTCACGGCGGCCATCCTGATCGGTCAAAATTTCCGTGCCCAAAATATCGGAGGGCATCAGGTCTGGTGTGAATTGAATGCGCGAAAATTTCAAGTCCATCACCTGGCCGAGCGTGCGGATCAACATGGTTTTGCCAAGCCCGGGCACACCTTCCAGCAGAACATGTCCGCCAGCGAGGATGCTGACCAGCACATGCCGAACCACTTCCTCCTGCCCAACGATCACGCGCCCAACTTCATTTTCAATTTTTGTAGAAAACTCACGAAATGTATCAACAGATAATTCGGTCATGGTCTCTCCATTATGGTTTCAATGAGTCAAAATAATTTCGGATGATGTCCATGAATTCAACGGGAATTTGTCCGCTCTCGATGGCTTCACGATTGAATTCATTGTATTGTGAAAATACTTCGCTGTACGGCACAAGGCTTTCACCGGGTTGTGATGGATCTGTTGGGCCTTCGCCGATCACGTCGCCATCCTCGCCTGAATTCGGCAGGGCCACACTTGCGCCATCTTCACCGCCCAATAAACTGGGCGCGTAAATTTGTTCGTAGCCTTCGAGTCCGCCATCACCAGCGCCGTTGTTCTGATCGATCGGACTGCTGCTGGCTTCGTCTCCAGATTGACTTCCTTGCGCTTCACTTCCCGACCCTGTGCCTGAGCCGCTGCCCCCATTACTTTGGCCACTCTGACCCGAACCCTGCTGGCCTTGTCCATTCTGGCTAGTTTGCGCAGTTTGTTGTCCACCGCCTGCCGCAACGACTTGCCCCGCGCCTTGTTGAAGTTGTTGCGCAGTCTGGCTTGCGGTTTGAGACTGGGCAATTTGCTGCCCTGCCTGCGCCATCATTTGCGATGCGTTATCCAGTGCTTCCTGCGCGGCGGCCATGTCTCCATTTTGCAGGGCTTGTGCAGCTTGATTCAATTGCTCTGCCAGTTGCGGGTTTGTAGATTGAAGCGCATCTGCAAGCGCCTCTAATTGATCTGCAAGTTCTCCCGCTTCAGAAGCGCTCAATTGACTGGTGTCCACATTTGCTAGTTCATTCGCCGCAGCAATGGGATTGCCTTCTGCCAAACTTTGTCCCACGCCCTGTAATGGACTGCCTTCCTGTTGTGCGAGTTCGTTACCAGCCTGTTGCAATGCCTGAGACATTTGCTCGGTCTGCTCGCTGGATAGGGCTTCCAGTTTTTCGCTTGTGTCGGTTAATACAGAAACTGCTCCCTCCAGTGAGGGGTTTTCCTGAAGTTGCTCAAGCGCCTGTTCGAGCGGTGCGGTCAGCTCTTCTTTTTGCTGCTCGGTTAGGTTTTCATTGGCTTCGATCTTTTGGATGGTCTCTTCGATGTTCGCGGCTTGTTCTGCCACGGCTTGCTGCACTGCGCGTGCCTGTGCGGCGGCTGTAAAAAATTTCTCCCCGCGAAACCAAACGAGACCGATCAAGGCGATCACGAGGAGCGTATATCCAAGTTCCCTCTTTTTTAAGCGCAGTGGAAGATCACGATTCGGTTTTACTTTTTTAGAAACACGAACAGCATCTTCAAGTTGACGGGAGGTGATGTCAGTGTGGATGTTTTCACTGTCCAGTTCCAGCGCGGTGCTTACTCTTTCGCCGAGATGAAAGGTGCGGTCAAAGTAACGCGCGGCGCGCATGGGTTGGACAGGCCAGAAGTATGCGATCAAACTGGCGATGACTGGCGAAATTAAAGCCAATGAAATTACCAGCGCCAGAAATTCACTTCTCAATAAATTAAATTGGAACAAACCGAACATGCCGAACAACAATGCCAGGGCGAGGCCAATGATCAAGCCGCGCAGTGACCAGGTTAGGGCGCGTTGGATGCGCAGACGACGAGTCCAAGTGTTAAGGGTTTTGGAAAGGTCTGAGATGGACGTCATTTATTTTTCAGGACGCTTCACGAGCCAGATACTGATTGCGATCAGCATCATGGTTAATGTCAGATAGACGATCGAAAATACGATCCACGGGGAGAGCAGGCCGAACGAGCCATAGCCCATAAAGGAGGAGCTTGCGTAGAAGGCGCTTTGTTCTTCGATGAGGATCATTTCGCTGAAGATGGCGGTCAGGATCGGGTTGGTGCAAACGATGATCCAGATGCCTGCCATTGCAAGATTTGCCGACGCGGTGCTTGAATTATTATAGAAAAGCGAATCCATGATCGCGAGGCCGAAGATGAAAAAGACAAGCGCAAAGACCGAGAACAAAATGCTTCCGTAGGAAGTGACTGTGGCGGCTAATGTGCGTTTGAAGATGTTTGAAAAGAACAATCCCAGTGTGCAAAAGAAAACGGCACTGACCAGCAGGAGAATACTGGAGATGACGATCTCGGATAAGCCTACACCGCCCAGCAGGAACGCGAGGCTTTGAATGGGCAGGGTCGCGAAGATGAGCAGAATGAGATAGGCAATCGCCGCCCCGAGCTTTCCAAAGATAAGCGCGGTGGGTGTGAGTAATGTGGTTTTGAGCAGATCAAAAGTCTGGCGCTCACGTTCAGATGTGATTGCGCCCGCTGTCAGACCTGGACCGATGAAACTGACCAGCAACAATTCCACAAGGATCACCGTCCCGAAAATGGACTTGCCCAGGTTCTGACGAAAATCAGGATCGAAATTGGATATCGGTACGGATTCTGCCATGAATAAATAGATGAGCACCACAAAGGAACTGATCAATACCAGATAGGCCGTCAGTAAAAGAAAGGTGCGGCGGTCGCGCATTCGTCCGCGCAATTCCTTCATGATGACGGGATTGTCTACAATGCTTTGGTACAAGCTCCAGCGTTTTTTCTTTGCAGGCACAGGCGTAATGGGAGTTTGAGTTTCCATGATTATGAAATGATTCCCTTGGTCGTGCGCATAAATACCTCTTCCAGATTTTGCGTCTCTTCACTGAAATGCACAACAGAAAATTTTTGAGCGAGCAGGCTGGCGAGCAGTTCATTCAACGCGGTGTCGTCACCTATGAATTCCATGCCGAGGATGATGCGTCCGTTGCGGCCTGTCTCTTGTTGAACACGCACGGCGGAAACGCCAGGGTTTGCGTTCAGAAAAATTTGCACATCGTCTGCGCGGTCGAGGACTGCAATTTCAATTAATCGATGCGGCATCGCATTTTCACTGAGCTGTTCCAGCGTGCCGAGTGCGGCGAGTTTGCCAGCTTCCATGATGCCAACGCGTGTGCAAAGTTCTGCAACGTCTGCGAGGATGTGGCTTGAGAAAACAATGGTTTTTCCCAGCCGTGCAACTTCGAGCAGCAACTCTCGGATCTCAACACGCGCGCGCGGGTCAAGGCCCGAGGCGGGTTCGTCGAGAACGAGAATGCCTGGGTCGTGTATCAGCACACGGGCGAGGCTGAGGCGTTGTTTTAATCCAGTGGAAAGTGTGTCGACCATATCATCACGACGATGGGGAATATCGACTAGTTCCAGCAGATCGTTGATGAGGTGCTGGCGCTTCTCAAATGGGACCCGATAACAGGCTGCGAAAAACTCCAGATATTCCTTCACCGTCATATCGCCATACACGCCGAAGGAATCTGGCATGAAGCCGATCTGTCTGCGAACTTCCTGCGCAGACTTGCGCACAGAATGACCGCCAACCAAAATTTCACCATGGTCTGGAGCCAGCAAGGTGACGAGCATGCGCATGGTTGTGGTTTTGCCTGC
>JAVBXV010000442.1 GCA_030824405.1 Anaerolineales bacterium
TACGGCATCTGGGCATTGGTCTCTGCCACCCTGGTGACAAGTTTTACGGCCATTCTGATCTCACTTCCCCTGGGGCTTGCATCTGCCATCTACTTGAGTGAATACGCATCTTTCAAGGCGCGCTCCATCCTCAAGCCGATCCTTGAAATTCTTGCAGGCATCCCAACCGTTGTATACGGTTATTTCGCCCTGCTGTTTGTTACACCGATCTTGAAATCGATCATCGGTGAGCAGCTTCAGGTATACAACATGCTCTCGGCTGGCATCGTGATGGGAATTATGATCCTACCGCTTATCTCCTCCATGAGTGAGGATGCGTTGAGCGCCGTGCCGCGTTCTCTGCGTGAAGCCGCGTACGCGATGGGCGCAACCAAAGTGGAGACCAGCCTGCAAGTAGTTTTGCCCGCTGCGCTTTCTGGGATCGGTGCTGCACTGATCATTGGCATATCCCGTGCTGTCGGTGAGACGATGATCGTGGCGGTCGCCGCTGGGTCTGGGCCTAATTTCTCGTTCAATCCATTGGATGCCGCCGAAACCATGACCGGGCATATTGCCCGCATCAGCGGCGGCGATCTTTCCTACAATACGATCGATTACACCAGCCTCTTCGCGATCGCGCTGATGTTGTTCCTGCTCACCCTTGTCCTCAACTTGATCAGTCAATGGGTGGTGAATCGTTTCAGGGAAAGGTATGAGTAGAAAACCATGAATGCAAATAATCACTACCCCCAGAATGAAGACTTTCGCCGCGAACTTGGTGGAAGGTATCGCACAGCGACCATTTGGCAGGGCTTGTTCCTGTCCGCGTTGTTGATCGCGATCATTAGCCTCATGGCCCTCCTCTATAACGTGGTGGATGGCGCTTTTGGCTTTGTTGCCTTTGAATATAAAAATGACCCTGCAGAATTCACGTCCACACCGTTGGCGGAGTTGACGCAGGCGGAGCTGGCCACTATTCTCAAGGATAATCTTTCATCGGGTGCGTACAAAAAATTGGAAAATGAAACTCCAATGAAGAACCGCTCACAAGCGGAGTTGTACACTCTTTTTCTTGAGCGTCTTGTTCAATTAGACACCAAGGGAACCTGGAGCATGACGGACTCGCTTATGAACGGCGGGAAGATCCGCGCGGAAGTTGCGCAGAAATATCCTGATGCCAATCTTGAATTCCGCTCCTGGCTTACGCCGCAGTTTTTGGTGACGCCCATGTCGTCCAAGGCTGAATTCGCGGGAGTTCGTACCGCCATCCTCGGTTCTTTGTGGCTGGTTGGAATTGCCATTCTCTTTGCTCTGCCAATTGGTACGGGCGCGGCGATCTACCTGCAGGAATATGCGCCAAAGAATTGGGCAACTTCCATCATTCAAACGAATATCAATAATCTGGCAGGCGTGCCCAGTATTGTCTATGGGATGCTGGGTCTGGCGATCTTCGTCCGCGTGCTGGAGCCGTTTACCAGTGGAAGCCTGTTCGGGGTGATGGACTCAAACGGGCGCACGATCCTCTCTGCAGGGATGACGATGGGTGTGCTTGTTCTGCCGCTGATCATCATCAACGCACAGGAAGCCATCAAAGCCGTACCAGATTCACTCAGGCAGGCGGCATATGGCGTCGGTGCAACTCGTTGGCAAACTGTCTGGCATCATGTGCTTCCCAACGCATTGCCTGGCATTTTGACTGGCGGCATTCTCGCACTTTCCCGCACGCTTGGCGAGACCGCTCCGCTTATCGTTGTCGGCGCATCCACTTTCATCAGCCTGGACCCGCAAGGCCCATTCTCCAAATTTACCGCTTTGCCGATCCAGATCTATCAATGGACAACACGCGCGCAATCAGAATTTCACGCCATTGCGGCAGGTGCCATCATTGTCCTGCTCGTCCTCCTATTAACCCTGAATGCGACCGCGATCATTTTACGCAACCGCTTCCAGAGGAAGTATTAAATATTTGGATACAAAGGCGCATCGATATCGCTGCGGCCTTTGTGTTTAGAGATCAGGAATAAAACATGCAAAATATTCAAACACCAGAATACGCGATCGAAACAAAAAATCTTTTCATCTTTTACGGCAGTTTCCCAGCCGTGAGTGAAGTGAACGTGAAGATCGAAAAGCAAAAGATCACCGCCATCATTGGCCCTTCGGGATGTGGAAAGTCCACGTTGCTGCGGGCTTTCAACCGCATGAATGATTTTGTGCCGACCAGTTATGTGACGGGCGAGGTCCTTTTGCAGGGACAAAATCTCTATGGCAAAAACATAGATCCCGTGGAAGTGCGCCGCAAGATCGGCATGGTCTTTCAAAAGCCGAATCCCTTTCCTAAATCCATTTACGAGAATATTTCGTGGGGTGCGAAGATCAACGGGTACAAAGGCAATATGGATGAACTCGTTGAACAGTCTCTGCGCAGCGCGGCTCTTTGGGATGAGGTGAAGGATAAACTTCATGAGAGCGCCTACGCCCTGTCTGGTGGCCAGCAGCAGCGTCTGTGCATTGCGCGCACGATTGCCATTCAGCCTGAAATTATTTTGATGGATGAACCTGCTTCCGCGCTGGACCCGATCTCCACACTTCGCATCGAAGAATTGATGCAGGAGTTGAAGAAGAACTACACCATCATCATCGTCACGCATAACATGCAGCAGGCCGCGCGTGCCTCTGATTACACCGCCATGATGATGATCGATGATAAACGCTCGGGCGGCGTGATCGAGTTTGATGAGACCAAAAAAATATTTACCCGTCCCAAAGACAAGCGCACCGAAGATTATGTGACAGGAAGATTCGGCTAGTCATCTTGAGCGGAGCAAAAAAATATGAATAACCCAAAAGTTATTTTCTTGTGCACTGGCAACTCAGCGCGCAGCCAGATGGCTGAAGGACTCCTGCGTGCGTTGGCAGGGGAGCAGTTTGAAGTTTTCAGCGCAGGCACAGAGCCGAAGGGCAGGATCCTGCCCGAGGTCCAGGAAGTGATGCGTGAGGTTGGCATCAGCATGGCGGGGCAGTTCTCAAAATCTGTCACGGAATATCTTGGCAGGACGGTCTTCTCGCATGTCATTACGGTGTGCGCAGATGCGGAAGAAAATTGCCCGACTGTATTTTTGACGATGGGGACTCACGAACACTGGCCATTTGACGACCCTGCAAAATTTGTCGGCGACGAAGAACAGCGCCTCATCACCACCCGATGCGTGCGCGACCAAATTGAAGATCGTCTGCGCCTTTGGCTGGGCGAGCAGGGGATTACGCCGAAAGAGTATCGTTAATAGTAAAATACTGTCATAATTGTGATTGTCAGGTAATGACATAAAAGAGGAACTTATGATCCGTAAAACTTTTGAGAGTGAAATTCAGCAAGTGAAAGATGAAGTGCTTCTGTTGGGAAGCATGGTGGAGCATGCCATTATTGGTTCAGTGGAGGCGATGAAGAAGCGCGATATCAAGGCTTCTGAAAAGATCATTGCCGAAGATAAAGAGATCAACAAGAAGCGTTTTGCGATCGAGAATCAACTGATGATCCTGATCGCCACCCAGCAGCCGATGGCACATGACCTGCGCCTGCTGGCCTCCAGTATGGAGATCATTTCTGAGCTGGAGCGCATGGGCGATTATGCAAAAGGTATTGCGAATATCAATGTGCGCATGGGCGAAGAGACTTTGCTCAAGCCGTTGATCGATATTCCACGCATGGCTCAAAAAGGCGCAGACATGCTTCACCGCGCGTTGACCGCTTTTGTCAACGAGGATGTGGAAGCTGCCAAGGCCATCCCTGTGGAAGACGATGAAGTGGATGCGCTGTATAACCAGATCTATCATGAATTGATGTTGATCATCATTCAAGACCCCAGATCCATTGAGCGTGCCAACTGGCTGCTTTGGGTGGGACATAACCTTGAAAGAGTTGCCGATCGTGTAACCAATATTTGTGAGCGCACGATCTTCATTGCCACTGGTGAATTCAGCGAGATCAAAACGAGTGATGATGAGTTCTGGAAGGGACAGAACAAGTAGGTTTGAGTAAAACGTGAGAAATAAAAAGTGGATGCAGAGAAATCTGCATCCACTTTTTTGATGGGGAATAGTCTGCCTTAGCCCATTCTTCCTGTAATGTACGCTTCGGATAGTTCTTCTTTGGGGTTTGTGAACATTTGGTTTGTTGATTCAAATTCAACCAGTTCGCCCAGCCAGAACAGGCCTGTGTAATCTGAAACGCGCGCGGCCTGCTGCATGTTGTGTGTGACGATGACAATGGTGTAGTCTTTTTTCAGGTCTGCGATCAACTCTTCAACGCGCAGGGTGGCGATGGGGTCCAGCGCGGAAGTGGATTCGTCCATGAGGATGACTTCGGGTTGAATGGCGATCACGCGGGCAATGCACAATCTTTGCTGTTGGCCGAGAGATAAGCCCATGGCGTCAGACTTCAAATCATCTTTTACTTCATCCCAGAGGGCGGCGGCGATCAGGCTTTTTTCGACCACTTCGTTCAAGTTCACGTCCATGCCCATCACGCGCGGACCAAACGCCACGTTGTCATAAATGGATTGTGGAAATGGATTCGGCTTTTGGAAGACCATGCCCACACGCTGGCGCAGAGTGACCACATCCATGTTTTCGGCGTAGATGTCTTCGCCTTTGAGCAGGATCTTCCCTTCCACGCGCGTGCCTGAAATGGTGTCATTCATTCGGTTGAGGCAGCGCAGGAACGTGGATTTGCCGCAGCCCGAAGGGCCAATCAGTGCGGTCACTTGTTGCGGCTTAATATCCAGACTGATGCCTGAGAGGGCTTTGGATGTGCCATAGTAAAAGTCCAATTGCTGGACGGAAAATGCGGGTTGGTCTGTGGTCATGGAATGATTTTATCAGAAAGACATGCAGCGGGTATGTTGCCCAGATGGGTGAATTTGGCTGATCGGCAAGTTGAGGTGGGTTCACTGACAGAAGGGGGAATATCCATTGAGACTGAATCAACTCTCGGTAAGTGTGAGGCGGTATAATTCGCGTCAATGAAACGCGTACTTGTATTCCTCCTGCTACTTTCTTTTGTCCTCACATCTTGCGGCTCTGCTGATTCAGCAGATGCCGCTTCTGATTCTTCGGCCCAGTATATCGAAAACAAAGGTTCGGATACGATCGTCAACCTTGCGCTGGCGTGGGCGGAGAGATATCAAGGCGAGCATGCGGATGTGCGTATTTCCGTAACGGGTGGCGGCTCGGGTACGGGCATTGCCGCGCTGATCAACAATACGGTGGACCTGGCAAATGCTTCGCGCCAGATCAAGGAAGAGGAAATTGAAGAGGCGCGTTCAAAAGGGGTTGAGCCGCTTGAACACATCATCGCGCGCGATGCGATCGCGGTGATCGTGAATTCTGAGAACCCCGTCAGTGAATTAACATTGCAGCAAATTTCAGATATTTACAGCGGCAAGATCACGCGTTGGAATGAAGTGGGTGGGGAAGACCGCCCGATCGTGAAGTTGTCACGCGAGACGAACTCTGGTACGCATGTATATTTTCTTGAAACTGTTTTGCGGCTGGGCAGCAAAGAGGATAAAACTTTATTCTCAACCGATACGCTGCTGCTGCCATCGTCAGAGGGGATTATTTCAGAAGTGCGCGATAACCCAAATGCAATTGGATATGACGGCCTTGGCTATGTGCCTGATGATGTCAAGATGATCGCGATCGCCAAGGAAGCTGGCTCTGCGTATGTTTTGCCTTCGATCGAAACTGTGAACGATAAAACCTACGCAATTGCGCGCGACCTTTATATGTATACCAACGGCGAGCCCACGGGCATCGTCAAGGACTATCTGGATTGGATCCTTTCTGACGAAGCGCAACAGATCGTCGAAGAGTTGGGCTTTGTGCCCGCCATCAAATAATTTTTTGTAGGGGCCAGCGCCCTTACAGGAGCACCATGGAAAAATCATTATCCTTTCGTGAATTCATTATCACCCGCTTGATACAAACCTCTGGCTATTCGGCGGTCTTATTTGTTGCGCTTATCTTTTTCTTTCTTTTGCGCGAAGGCCTGCCCGCACTTGGCGAAGTGGATACCTCTTCCTTGCTTGGCGTGCGCTGGTATCCGATCGAAAGTTATTATGGCGTCCTGCCGCTCATT
>JAVBXV010000039.1 GCA_030824405.1 Anaerolineales bacterium
CTTCTCAGGCCTTGGACACTGAGCAAGCCAGATACGATGCCTGTGATGAGCACAGGAAGCGCTGCCAGCAAAATAAAAGTGATCAGCAAACGATTACGAAGTGATAGGGAACCTGCCCGCTTGCTGCTTGCAGTCTTATTTATGTTGCTGGGAATAGCGTTGATGGTCATTACAGCCTCCAATCATGTGTACTAACATTTGATGCATGTTACTGAGTGCCTTAAGCTTATTCTTCGGAAGATCAATAAAGTGCGTGATAAATAAATTCGGAATAATCATTCTATGGCCAGGTGAGCGGGATGACGGTCTTTTGATTGGCCGTCATCCCGTTTTGATGATCTATTTTATGAAGTCGTTTGTATATAGTGATTTAGCGTCCACTGCGGAGGGAATAAAACCGCCTGCCAGTAGAATGTCCACTGTGCTTTGCCAGACATTTTCATCCATCCAGCCGATCGGGTTGTCTCCCGTGTCGATGAGTGGAATTTGGGCGGTCATTTGCGCCGCTTGCACTGCTGCATCCAGTGTTGGCTCATATTTAAGAGTCGCTTCTACTGCTTCATCGGGATTTTCCAGGGCATACTGATATCCCCGCAACGTGGCGCGCATGAATCGTTGTGTCAGATCGGGATTTTCCTGCAGGAATGATCTGTTTGTAAATATTAAGTTGGCATAAAAATCAATGCCATAGTCGGAGTAGTAGATCGTGTTTACATTCAGACCCCGCATTTGAGCGGTTACAAGATCATTTGTGGAGAAAAGCCCGGCATCCGCATCTGTAAGATTTGTTTGCAAGTCATTGGCTATGGGGTCTGCAAAATCTCTTGCGACGTAGGTGATCGTGCTGGTATCTACATTAAGTTTCTTAAACATTGCCGCCAATTGAATGTTTTCAATATAGTTTGGGTCGCCTGTTTCAATGCCAATGGTTTTGCCCACCATATCTTCTGGTGCAACGATGCCAGCCTCTTGCAATGAGACTGCCACCCACGGACTCTTACGGAATATCGTTGCAACCGCTTGAAGATCCCGTCCTTCGGATTTGGCGATCACCATGTTTACGCCTCTGGAGATCCCAAATTGGGCGCGCCCCTCGGTCACTTCCGCGATCGGGTTGGTATCATAACCACCTGCTGTCAATGTGACATCAATGTTTTCGTCGGCATAAAAGCCTTTTTCAGCTGCGATATAAAACCCTGTGTATTCAATTTGGTGGAACCACGCAAGTTGCACGGTAACTTTATCGTTTGCCTTGAACGGATTCCCGCTGCCGCAGGCGCTCATAAACAAAGCCATAACAACAACCAGAATACTAATGGAACGTATTGTTTTTTTATTCATTCTTTACCTCTGATAAATCTGCTTTGAAAAAATATGTGATCCACACTTAAGGAGTAACAAATTCGTTTGTGTAGATCGTACTCACATCAATTGGTTTTGAGATCAAACCAAATTCCAGCAGAATATCCTGGGTTGTGTTCCACACAGCCTCGTCCATGAATCCGATTGGGGCATTCCCGGTGTTGATGAATGGGATCTGCGCCTTCATGACTTCCTGCTGGTAGGTGAGATCCAGGTTTGGATCATACTTAACTGCGAAGCTGGCTGCTTCTTCAGGGTTTTCAGTTGCGTATTGGTAACCTTTCAATGTGGCTCGCATAAATCGAGCAACCAGATCGGCGTTGTTTTGTTTGAATTCGGCGGTTGTGAAGATCGTGTTGATATACACATCGTAGCCGTAATCTGTGTAGTAGATGAAGTTCAATTCATCCCCAGCGTCTTTTGCCATTACCTGCTGATCTGTTGCAAACATGCCGCTCATGGCATCCATGTTGCCTGCTTTGATTTCATTGGCGCCTTGAAAATCTTCGATCAAAGCATAGTTCATTGAATCGCGTTCCAAACCTGTGCGGCTCAACAATGCAAGGAAGGGAAGATCAAAGAAGTTGGTTAGATCAAGCGAGTAAACGCCGATGGTTTTACCAACCAGATCCTGCGGTTTTGTGATGTTGTCACCAACCAGGGATGTGATGGCTAGTGGGTTTTTTCTAAAAATGGTTGATAATGACACAAAATCCTGCTGGTTCGTTTTGGCGATGATGATGCTGTCGCCGCTCGTGATTCCGAATTGAGCTTTCCCGCTTTGCACTTCATCGATCGGATTGATCTCAGGTGCTCCGGCGGTAAGTGAGATATTAAGGTTTTCTGCTGCGTAATATCCTTTTTCAAGAGCGGCATAAAACCCTGCATATTCAACACCATGGAACCAACTTAATTGAACATTGACATTATCTGGCGTTGGGGTGGGGGTGGCGGGGGCTGTGCTTCCACATCCACTGATGAAAAGTGCCATAAGAATGATCAGGATACCTGCGGTTTGTAAATAATTCTTTTTCATGATTATCTCCTCGTCTTATTGTTGCTTTTTTAGAATTGGCAGGGATACGCTAAAAATGGTCCCCTGATCGATTTCGCTTTGCACATTGACCTGCCCGCCATGTTGCTCGGCTATCGACTTTACTATTGCCAGCCCGAGGCCGTTTCCTTCTATATCCTCTGTCTTGCTGTTCCGAACTCGATAGAAACGATTGAACACAAAGGGTAGCTCTGAGGCTGGAATTCCGTAACCGTTATCCTGCACTTTGATGGTGATCTCGTCCTGCAATGCTAATGTGTTGATGACGATATTTCCACCATTGGGTGTGTACTTGATCGCATTGCCGATCAGGTTGCGGAATAACTGGCGTAATTGCAGTGGGTCGCCGCTGACGGGTAGTGGTGAAACCGGGGAGGCGTAATTTAACTCTTGTTGTTTCTCTCGTGCTTGTGGATTGAATTCATTGGCCATTTCTGCAAGCAGTAAAGCCATATCCAGGGTTTCATGTTTCTCATGTGCTTCCAGATCAATTTGTGCAAGAGACATCATGTTCTGCACAAGTTCACTCATCGTGTCCGTGGCAGATAGAATTCGTCTAACGAAATCCTGTTGTTGTTCATTCAATGGGCCAGCCTGTGAAAGCAGGTGACCGAACCCAGAGATGGTGGTGATCGGATTTTTTAGATCATGGGAAGCTGTTGCAATAAACTCATTCTTTACTTTTTCGAGATCTTTGAAATGACTTACATCATGCAAGATCGCAACCTGGCCGCCATCTTCAATTGGAGTAATAAGCGCTACAAAGGTGCGCAGGTCTGGCCAGGTAACTTCGCCAGATTTGGCCAGGTGTGACTGCTGTGCATCATTGAGCAGGCTCACAAATGCGTCATAGCCGCGTTCTTTTGGGAGAGGCTCATTCATGTGTGTTTTGAAATCGGTGAATAGTTTTTCTCCAGCAGGGTTTAATAAACATAGTTTTCCCTGGGCATCGAACATCAGAATTGCCTCTGCCGCATACTGGAGGATGGCGGCA
This sequence comes from Anaerolineales bacterium, assembly GCA_030824405.1. Classification (GTDB taxonomy): domain Bacteria; phylum Chloroflexota; class Anaerolineae; order Anaerolineales; family Villigracilaceae; genus Villigracilis. The sequence continues at coordinate 3,411 of JAVBXV010000039.1, forward strand.
AGTCTTTTTTGTTCATGCGCCACATCGGCATATAAATGTGCGTTTTCGATGGCAATGGCTGCCTGGCTTGCGATGGCCTGCAAAAGTAGCATATGCTCCATATTGAAATAATTTTCCTGCTCGTGTGCCAGAATAAGTAGGCCGAGTAATGTGCGGCGGCCGTATAAGGGGACAATCACCGCAGAATGAATGGATGTGTTTTGGTCTGCCAGCCAGAGCGGGTTCTTGAGTGCATCATCTACGATCACACCCTGATGAGATTTTTCAATGTGATCGATCAGGCTTGCAGATATCTCCAATTCCTGGCTTGGGGTGGGGAAGAGCGAAACCTGATAATTCTGCTGTGCCCTTTTTGTAGATTGTAGAATGATCATGTCCCCTTGAATTGCGCCCAGAGTTTCGACAGTGCGTTTTAGAAGCACGGCTGCCAGGTCTTTAATATCCGTGCGCGCACTTAATTCCTTGCCGATCTCAGGCAGAAGATTCAACTCACGATTACGGCGGCGGATCATATCCTCCGCTTCCTTCACGCGTAATTTTGTGCGAATGCGCGCCATTAGTTCATGGCGGTCAAAGGGCTTGGTTACATAATCATCCGCGCCTAAATTCAAACCAGATTGCACGTCTGAGGGGTCAAGACGCGCAGCGGTAAGAATGATCACAGGAATGTGGGCAACGGCAGGGTCTGCGCGGATCTCCTCAAGTACGGCGAACCCGTCTTTGAGCGGCATGTTCACATCCAGCAAAACAAGATCTGGCAATTCATCGCGTACTTTTTCCAGTGCATCAACGCCATCCACTGCACTTACCTGATCGTAGCCTTCATATTCCAGATAGCGTGCCAGCAATGTGACATTATCTGGGCGGTCATCTGCCACGAGGATCTTGAATTTTTTCTTTCCACCCACTGGTTTTTTTGTGGGCTGGGTGGCATGTTTCATTTCACTCATCGCCTGCGTGGCGATCTGGCAAATGCGCTCAGGGCGCACAGGTTTTACGATCACTTCATTTACTTTTAAGCGGTGTGCCGTTACTTTCAAACCGGGTACATCATATGCGGTCACTAGGTACGTAAATGCAGGTCGTCCACCAGGATGTTTTTGCATTCTTTCGATCAATTCCAGACCTGTCATCTCTGGCATGATCATGTCTGTGAACAAAATATCCACACCTTTGTTTTTTACTTTATCCAACGCTTCATGGCCGCTGATAGCCGAAATCACCTCTACGGACGGGCCAAGCAACGCAAGTGCGCGCGCCAGCGTATTGGCCGTATTGGGGTGGTCGTCCACAACGAGGATACAAACCTGATCTGCATGGGTGTTGTCTGGAGTGTTCATCGGAACCATTGTCTCTTGAATCCCATTTTTGAACGATAGGTTATAGGCTGGAAGAGTTGGGAAAAGTTGGGAAGTGGATAAATGCTGACAGCAAAACCCCGCTTCCAGCGCAGCCGGAAGCGGGGTTTTGCTCAATAGGCAGATCAGCCTTGAGAGCTGGGTCCACCTAATCTGTTACGAGTCGATAGCCCTTACCGCGTACATTGATCAGATAGGATGCGTCCTTATCAAACGCCTGCCGCAGTTGATGGATGTGCCATTTGGTGAGTTCCTGTGCTTCGCGTGCTTCGGCCTGGTAGCCCTGTGCTTCGGCAACAAGAGTTTGGTAATCTACAATATCTGGCGCGTGGCGAGCCAGCACAAGCAGATAATCAAATGAAGTGGGCGGCAGGTTAATGACCTGTTCGTGAATGGCAAGCCGACGGGCGTGCAGGTCGATCACCAATGCTCCGCGTTTAATGAAACGTTCGGTGATGGGCGCAGGCGGTTGTGTGTCGGATACAGTCGACGCGCTATTTTCAAGGTTTTTTAATTCGGTTTGCAGGGCTTCGATCTGTTGCACGATCTCGCGTTTGCGTTTTTCCTTTTGCTGGGTCAGGAGGATCTTTTTGGTGCGATCCACGATCACTTGTGGTTTAAGCGGCTTTAGTAAATAGTCAGTGGCGCCATTGCGAAGCGCCTCCACTGCAGAATTAAGATCTGGCTGTGCGGTAAACAAGATCACAGGCAGGCTGGGATATTGTTCATGAATGTATTTAAGTGCCTCCAGCCCATGCATGCCTGGCATTCGCAGATCCATATATACAAGATCGAATGTTGTGGATCTCAAAAAAGTAAAGGCCTGCTCGGCATTTTCTGCGGTGGTTGCTTCGAAACCTGCCTGCTGCAGAATGCGCGCAAGGGTTTGCCGAAGAATTGCTTCGTCATCAATGATCAGGATTTGTCCAGTGATCTTCATATGATCTCTTTATTGTCGATTGGCAGCCAGATGTTAAACGTTGTACCAATGTCTTCATTGTTTTTGGCTTGAATACGACCTCGATGTTTCATAATGATGTCATACGTGATGGTCAGTCCCAGTCCTGTGCCTCTTTTTTTATTTGTAACAAAGGCGTCGAAAATGTTTGACATGATATCCGGGCTGATGCCAATGCCTGTATCTGTAATGGTGATCAGGATTTCATCGGTATCCTTTAATAGCTTTGTGGATACGGTTAGTTTGCCGCCGTCGTTCATGGCTTCTACTGCATTCATCAACAGATTCAGAAGCACCTGCCTTAATTGATCTGCAAGTGCGGTGATGTAAGGTAGTTCAGGGTCTGGGTGGAAC
>JAVBXV010000124.1 GCA_030824405.1 Anaerolineales bacterium
ATAACGCGCAGGCGGTGCTGCGCGTTATGTTTTTACATAGTGTGGTGGCGCCAGAGCCTTTGATCCTTGATGAGGAAATCCCGTTTCTAAAAGTTTGGATATTCAAGGCAGACCCGATGCGGCTTGCGGAATATGAAACCTGGCTGGGCCTGTCTCTCGCGCTGGCATGGCTGGCGTTGATGGTATTCGGCGCGGCTTTGTTTTTGAAGAATATAAAAAAAGGCGATCATCAATACGCCTTTTCCTTTATCTTGATCCTACTTTTCAATTTTGCTCTCCACCTGCGGTATGGAAAAGACCTTTTTCTGTACTCCACCAACTGGACGTATGCGATTATTCTTTTTCTTGCACTCGCCTGGAAGGAAGTTTCAGATAGAAGATGGTTTCAGTTCATTTTGCTGGTGTTCATTACATTATTACTTTTGAATAACTCCCAGCTTTTTCTGACCATGCTAAGCACATCTGCGTTGCATATAAAATAAAACGGCGGGCTCTTTTGAGCCCGCCGTTTTATTTTGATTTAGTTTTTTCTGCCCTTCAACTCATCGCGCAGGATCAAACTCATCACTACGCTCACGAAGCTGATAACCAGGCTGCCGAGCACGGCAGGCCAGAAACCGTCCACAGTAAGGCCGAGGCCAAAGGACTGACCGATCTTGCTGGTGAGCATCAATATGCCTGTGTTGATCAGAATGGTGAACAGCCCCAGTGTAAGCAGGATCAACGGGCAGGTGAGGAACTTGAGCAAAGGCCGCAACAGCGCGTTCAACAAACCCATGAGCAAGGCCAGCCATAGAATTCCTGTCCAATCGCCGTTCAGTTCGATGCCCGGCACGATCAATACTGCAACATATAATGCGATCGCGTTGATCGCCCAGCGGATTATGAATTTTGTCATACGATCTCCTTTTTTATAAATACGCAAATCAAATCATTAAGTTGCCTGCATCCAAACCAATGTGCGCAGGACGTTGAAGCCAGCCGATTGAATTGCCAGTTTGAATTGATCAGATGGAAATTCCAGGATGACTTTGGGTTGGTAATAGAATAACTCGCGGCGCGCTTGCAGCAATAGCGCAGTAACCGCTTCAGGTGCGGACCTTTGACTGGTTGCGGCGAAAAGAGCTTCCCCTCGCCCGTAGGGGATCCACGCCAGCGCGGCATTGAGTGTATGGTTCTTCACGGCAGACCATTGACGAACGTTCATGTCCACGAAAAGCAGATAGAGCCAGTTCCACAAACCAGGCCGCAGGGAGTTAAAGCTCCAGTTGCGGTGCCAGGCTAACGGGTCAGGGTAGAGGCGGTTAAGCCAGTTGAGTTGGGTCGGCCAATCGCGTGGATGTCGCTTTGTGATGGTGAAGTCTGATTGTGGGATGGCGGCATTCGCGTCTGTGCCTGCCTGATAGGTGGTGCGTCTGGCGCGTTCGATGAATCCCAGTTTTGTATAAAGATCGATGGCGCCCGGGTTATCGTCGCGGACGTGCAGCCAGATGGCATCCGCTTTTTTTTCGCGGGCGTGTTTCATGGCTTGTTCGGTGAGAGCACGCGCAATGCCACGTCTGCGAAACTCAGGGTGTGCCGCCACGTTGGCGATCAGATAAATACGTTCCTTTTTATGGCGAAAGGGAACGAGGCTTGTGTTGCCAACGATCTTGCCGTTCTCCTCCCAAACGTACCCAGTCAGCGGCAGGGAGGTGGTTTCTGCGGCGCGGTTTGCCCATTGGATAAAGGAGTTGTCTTTGCCTGCGCGGCGCATATCCTGCACATAACGCTTGCCGTCGCTATCCATTGTGCTGGAGAAACAAATTTCGATCAGGTCTGCCACCTGCGGCAGATCGCGGAAAATGTTTAGCGGGCGCAAGTGGGGGTGTGCTTCTGTGCGCGCAGGGACGGTGATGGATGCCATATTTCGTATTATATCTGTTTAAGTCTTACGCAACTCTTACATGCGATAAACAATTTGTAAATGCGGCTTTTGTTATAATGCCTCTATTATGCAGGGTAAATTCCCACATTATTTGGTGGGATTTGTTCTGCGGAGGAAAAACCTTATGATGCGATTTGACCGATTTACCGAAAGAGCGCAAGAGGCCGCCCAACGCGCGGCAGAGATTATCCAGCGCTACGGACATAACCAGATCGATACCGAGCATATTTTGCTGGCTCTGATTGAACAACCTGGCGGTGTCATTCCCCAAATTTTAGAAAAATTAAACGTGAGCGCCGAAGCGCTTACAGAACGACTCGATGCGACTCTGCGTGCCAGCCCGAAAGCCAACATTTTTGGCGGCGGGGCAGGGCAGATTTTTATCACGCCTCGCGTCAAGCGGATAATTGATCTGGCCAACGAAGAAGCCAACCGTCTGAAAGATGAGTACATTTCAACTGAACATATCTTTTTGGCAATTCTCACCGAGCGCAATACTCCCGCCGCACGCATTTTGGAATCTGCTGGCCTGACGCGTGACCGTGTCTACGATGCCATTCAGGATCTGCGCGGCGGACAGCGTGTTACCGATCCGCAAGCCGAGACGCGCTACCGAACTCTCGAAAAATATTCCCGTGATCTCACTCAGCTTGCACGCGAAGGCAAACTGGACCCAGTCATTGGGCGTGATGGCGAAATTTTACGCGTGATCCAAATCCTTTCACGCCGTACCAAGAACAACCCTGTGTTGATCGGTGAAGCAGGCGTGGGCAAGACCGCAATTGCGGAAGGCCTTGCGCAGAAAATTGCAAGCAATGATGTTCCAGAAATTTTGAGCGGCAAGCGTGTGGTTGCACTCGACCTCGGCGCCATGATCGCAGGCTCGCGCTTCCGTGGTGAGTTTGAAGAACGCCTCAAAGCCGTGATGGACGAAGTTCAGCGCGCCAAGGGTGATGTGATCCTGATGATCGACGAGTTGCACACAGTCGTCGGAGCAGGAGCAGCTCAAGGCGCGATGGATGCGAGCAACATGCTCAAGCCAGCATTGGCACGCGGCGAACTTCAATGTATCGGCGCGACCACGCTGGATGAATTCCATAAACATATTGAAAAAGATGCCGCACTCGAGCGCCGCTTTGCTCCGATCTATGTGGAAGAGCCAAGTGTGGAAGATACGATCAAGATGCTGCATGGTCTGCGTGACCGTTACGAAGCGCATCACAAAGTCCATTTTTCAGATGAGGCGCTGGTTGCTGCCGCCCGTTTGGCAGACCGCTACGTGACAGACCGTCACCTGCCCGATAAAGCCATTGACCTGATGGATGAAGCCGCCGCGAAACTGCGCGTTGCTTTATATTCGATGCCGCCCGACCTCAAGGCATTGAAAGGTGAAGTAGATCGTTTGCATGCCGAAGAAGAACAGGCAGGCCTGGAGCGCGATTACGAACGCGCCGCACAAAAGAAGGCTGAACGCCTGCGCCTTGAATTGGAATACACCGCCACCCGTGATAAATGGGAATCTGAACATCAACTCGATGAAGTAGTGGATGTGGATGATATTGCATCTGTTGTTCATCAGTGGACGGGTATTCCTGTTACGCAAATGCTTGAAACTGAATCTGAAAAACTCCTGCACATGGAAGCGCGTTTGCACGAGCGTATTATCGGTCAGGAAGAAGCCATCCACGCCGTTTCGGATGCGATCCGTCGCGCACGTTCTGGCTTGAAAGATCCTGCCCGCCCGATCGGTTCGTTCATCTTTATTGGCCCTTCAGGTGTTGGTAAAACCGAACTTGCCAAGGCGCTGGCCTGGTTCATGTTTGATGATGAAGAAGCGCTCGTCCGCATTGACATGTCTGAATACCGCGAACAGCATACGGTTTCACGTCTCTTTGGCGCGCCTCCTGGATACGTCGGTTATGAAGAAGGCGGCCAATTAACAGAAGCCGTTCGCCGCAGACCGTATCGCGTCATCTTGTTCGATGAAATTGAAAAAGCGCATCCAGAAGTGTGGAATGCCTTGCTTCAAATTTTGGATGACGGCCGACTGACAGATGGTCAGGGAAATGTGGTCGACTTCCGCAATACGGTTCTTATCATGACCTCGAACCTGGGTACTGAATACGTGAGAAAAGGCGGCACTTTGGGTTTCCTCACCAAAGGCGATAGTAGTGAAGAACGTGAATCTCACGATAAGATCGAGAAAGCACTTAAGGGTGCTTTCCGTCCCGAATTCCTTAACCGTATCGATGACATCATCATGTTCTCGCCGCTCTCTCTTGAAGAGATGGAAGAGATCGTGGTGCTGCAAATGAAGGAATTGCAGGATCGTTTGAATGAACACAACATCACTGTTGAGTTGGGTGACGCCGCTCGCGCCTGGCTCGCCAGGGAAGGGTTTGACCCTGCGTTTGGCGCTCGTCCATTGCGCAGAGCCATTCAGAAATATGTCGAGAGTCCGCTTTCGGTGGAACTGCTTGGCGGTAAGTTCAAGGACGGCGGCACTGTAGTTGTGGATGTTGAAGCAGAAAAGATCATTTTCAAGACAACTCCGCTGAAGAAATCGAAACAAAAAGTGGAAGCGTAGGCTTCCTGTAAAAAGAGGAAAGACGGCTTATGCCGTCTTTCCTCTTTTTGATTCCTGAATATTTACATTCTTGTTGGTTCTGCCCCTAATTTACTAACCCTCTTTTCAGTTATACACGGTATGATTGAGCGAAATTTATTTATATCGGAGGAGAGTATGGAAGAAAATAAATCTGGCACTACTGCCATTGTGATCGGTATTGTGGCCCTATTATGTTGTATCTGTCTGCTTGTTGCTGGGGTGGGCGGATATGCGTATTATTCAATTGCAGGGACTTCAATCATTAGTGACCCCACAGTTGACGTCCCTTCCAATGGTGACTCGCCTGCGGTTGAACCTGAAGTTACGCGCCCACCTGTAGACTCAGTTTCAGGTGACACGCTTCAAACGTTGGAGACAACCATTGTCCCCCCGAATGAACCGAAGGAATTGGCATGCCGCCTGGAAGGGAAGTGCAATGTCCCAGACGTGATCGCCACAACTGCTGAACCTCGTTCCATTGGAGAGGTCGATAATTTCTGGGTCTCGAACTTGGATACGATCGAGAACACTGAAATTCAGGCTACATTGCAGTACGCCACACCCCACGTCTATTTTTGGGTGCAGGACGGCGTTTCCTTTGATGACGGCGAGATGAGAGCCCTGGTGGATGAGTTTGAAAATAAAATTTATCCCACCAATCGTGAATTCTTTGGCGGCGAATGGTCTCCTGGCATTGATGGAGATGAGCATATTTATATTTTGTATGCGCGCGGCCTTGGTTCCAATATTGCGGGATATTTCTCTTCATCTGATTCAGTGCATCCTGATATACAGGAATTCTCCAATGGGCATGAGATGTTCCTGTTCAATGCAGATAACACTTTCCTTGGTGAAGATTTCACCTATGGAGTTCTTGCACATGAATTCCAGCACATGATCCATTGGAATCTGGATCTGAATGAAACCTCGTGGTTGAACGAAGGTTCATCTGAATTAGCAGCATTCTTGAATGAATATGACCCAGGTGGTTTTGACTGGCTGTACATCAATGAGCCTGACCTGCAGTTGAACGATTGGCCCAATGACCAGAACGCCACCACACCGCATTACGGCGCAGGCTTTCTATTCATGACCTACTTCCTTGACCGCTTTGGGGAGGAAGCCACACAGGCGCTCGTCAAAGACCCCGCCAACGGTTTGGATAGTGTTGAAGATGTCTTGCGCGAGATCAACGCTGTTGACGCTGTCACAGGGCAGCCGATCACAGCCGATGATTTTTTCATCGATTGGGCAGTGACCAACTTCCTGCTTGATTCGTCTGTTGAGGATGGTCGTTATGAATATAACAACTATCCAAATGCGAATCGTGCTTCGGCTACTGAGACCATTTCAACTTGTCCACAAAGCCCGATGACGCGCGATGTCCATCAGTATGGTGTGGATTACATTGCGATTGAATGTGCTGGCGATTACACACTGACATTTACGGGTTCCACTGCCACTGGCCTGCTTCCTGCTGACCCTTATTCTGGGGATTATGCGTTCTGGTCAAATAAG
>JAVBXV010000255.1 GCA_030824405.1 Anaerolineales bacterium
TGGAGCCGCGTACACGTCCCATGCTCGAGGAACTGCGCGAGGGGACACAATATATCGTTAAGAATTCTTCAGTGGGATTGCTGATCGTGATCGCGGCCATGTTGGGTCTCTTTGCTTTTCCAATTATTCAACAACTACCTGTTGTTTCTACTGACCTGCTTAAACAAGCGAACGATACCCGCGCCAGTGTGGATCTGCGTAACAGCATGATCTACACAGCACAAGGCGCAGGCGCTTTGATCGCGGCTTTCATGATCGCGTTCAACAACTCGGCGCGCTGGCGCGGATTGCGTCTGTTACTCGGAGAAGCCACTTTTATTTTGGGAATGATCGCGATACCATTTTCAAGGTCACTGTGGCCCGCGTTGATCGTGATCGCATTTATGGGCTGGGGTGCGGTTACCCAACTCGCCACCATGAATACGTTAATTCAACTGCAGGTACCCAACGCCCTGCGCGGACGGGTGTTCAGCATCTACTTGTGGGCGCTTCAGGGTGTGGCTCCATTTGGCAGCCTGCTGGTTGGCTGGATGACCCAGGAGCTGTCCCTTTCCACCACGGCCTTGATCTGCGGTGCGATCAGTTTGGTTGTGATCGGGGGAATTCAGCTCTTCCAGCCCAATATCCGCAATTCGGAGGGTTAACGCAGGATTAGCGTTCAATAAGTCAACTTGACTCTGATTTTTCGCCCATGTTATGATGACACCTATGCAAAACGAATTCAAAGAAGACAATTCCTCACAGTCTAATCAAGAGGATAAAGGTCAGACTGCGTCGGTGCCTGTTTCTTCCGTACAGCGACAGCGTGGGTTTTTCACAAGATTAATGGATTCCCTTTTACAAATGGGATTAGGCGAGTCTCTGCTGCGTGTGGGGACGAATGTATTTTCTGTTCTGGCGATCGTTGGGGTGATAATGCTGGGACAGGTTTTTTACGGACAGACGCCGAATCAATTCTCAGGAAACAGCGCCCAGGATACAGGTCCCGCCATGACGCCAGTGGTTGATGTGTCCTCGATCCCCGCGTTGGATATTCCGATCATCAGCGGCATCTCACGCAGTGCACAACTCCATACAAATATTCCCTCACGCCCGCGCCAGGAGTTATCCAACTATGTAGTGCAGGATGGCGATACGGTTTTCGGCATTGCGGAAAAATTTGGGCTGGATCCTCAAACTGTTTTATGGAGCAATTACAACATTTTGCTGGATGACCCGCATGCGTTGAAGCCCGGGCAGGAGTTGATCATTCTGCCTGTGAATGGCGTGTATTGGGAATGGCTTGGTGGAATTCCGTTTGGCGATTGGTCTGCATTCTACGGTGTTGAGCCTGCCGCGATCATTGAATTTCCTGGCAATAATATTGACCCCAATAGTGTGGGCGATTATGCAAATGCAAATATTAAAACAGGTACCTGGCTGATCATTCCTGGAGGGACGCGGGAGTTTGTAAGTTGGAGCGCACCTCTTGGGGTAACACGTGAAAACCCAGCTTCGGCACGCGTGCTGGGACCTGGCGCATGTGAAGCAGTAAGCGGCGGCGCAGTTGGGTATGGCACCTATGTATACCCGACCAACAAACATTACCTTTCTGGTTTTGATTATTCGGAAAAAACAAATCATCGCGGCATTGATCTTGCGGGCAGTCTTGGTGAAGGCGTATACGCGGCAGATGCGGGCGTGATCGTTTATTCAGGCTGGAATAATTACGGCTATGGAAATATGATCATGGTCGATCATGGCAATGGCTTTCAATCCTTGTATGCCCACTTGAGCGAGTTATATCGCGGCTGCGGGCAAAGTGTTGGGCAGGGTGAAGGGATCGGCGCCATTGGTTCCACGGGCAGCTCATCTGGTCCGCATTTACATTTTGAGTTGATGGCTGGCATCAAGGTGAATCCCTGGGATTATTTGCCGCCGCCCTAATACTTGCCAAAGCATGGAGGCTATACTATAATCTCCGTCGCTTAACGGTCTCATAGTTCAGTTGGTTAGAACATTCGGTTCACATCCGAAAGGTCACTGGTTCGAGCCCAGTTGAGACCACAAAAGACTGCCTTGAAAAAGGCGGTCTTTTTTTTATTTTTGGAGAAAATTTTCATTTCCATACAATATCCTATTGATTACAGTTATTAATTATGATACAGTAATCTTGTACAGCACAACTAAAAAGAAAAGGCAAACCCATCGTGAGGTGGGGGCGCAAAGTTATGGATCTGCATAAACGATGTAGATCGCCAGACTGCCAAAGGTTATCCCCCTTTTTGGCAGTTTTTTTGTTTTATATAGCCAACTGGGAAAACAGGCAATTCTTATATACCCAGTTTGTTATTAAGTTTTTTTTGTATGTACATCTTTTGTGAGAGGTGGTGGTATTGGGCAAAACAATGTTGCGTTATGAGAAAAACAGACTGTGCACTTGCCCGTGCTTGCAGCAACATCAATCCAGTTTACTTATTGCACTGAGGAGAAAATAGATGAACAAAAAATCATTTGTGATCGTGCTCGTGTTAATTTTAGCTTTGTCGCTTCTCACAATTCCTGTGGGGGCCAAGCCATCAGGAACTGTAAATGTTCAGATTCTGGCATTGAACGATTTTCACGGTAATCTCATGCCGCCTTCTGGTTCTTCCGGACGCGTTGGCACAATTGATGCTGGCGGCGTGGAATATCTAGCCACCCACATTAACAACCTGCGTGCGCTCAACCCAAATACTGTTGTCGTTTCAGCAGGTGACATGGTTGGCGCAAGCCCATTGCTCTCGGCGTTATTCCATGATGAACCAAGCATTGAAGCATTCAACCTGATCGGTTTGGATTTCAATGCAGTGGGCAATCATGAATTCGATGAGGGCTGGCACGAGCTGGTCCGTTTACAAGAGGGCGGCTGTCATCCTGTGGACGGTTGTTTGGATGGCGATGGTTTCGAAGGTGCAAATTTCCAATTCCTTGCCGCGAACGTGGTGCGCCAGGATAATGGAAAGACTATTTTCCCCGCTTATAAGATGCGCTCATTTGCTGGCGCAAAAATCGCTTTCATTGGTATGACACTTGAAGGCACGCCCAACATCGTAACGCCATCTGGTATTTCTGATCTGAACTTCCTGGATGAAGCTGAAACAGTCAATGCGCTTGTGCCTGAACTTAAAGAAAAGGGTATTGAGACGATCGTGGTCATCATTCATGAAGGCGCCACTCAGAACCCAACTTCTTCACCGATCAACTCATGTACTGGCATTTCTGGCCCGATCGTGGATATCGTCAACAATTTGGATGATGAAGTGGATGTAGTTATCAGCGGCCACACTCATCAACCCTATAACTGCGTAATTGATGGCAAGATCGTCACCAGCTCCTTCTCGTTTGGACGTCTGGTCACCAAGATCGATCTGACCATTGACCGCAATAGCGGTGAAGTTGTATCGATGACAGCCGATAACCGCATTGTCACACGCGATGTTCCCAAAGACAGTCTGTTGACCGCCTTGATCGACAAATACAATGCGATTGCTGCGCCTCTCGCCAACCGTATAATTGGTTCTGTTACTGCAGACATCACCCGCACTGTCAACGCAGCGGGCGAATCTGCGCTCGGTGATGTCATTGCTGACGGCCAACTGGAAGCCACAAACGACCCTGGATTTGGTGATGCAGTAGTTGCATTCATGAACCCTGGCGGCATCCGCACAGATGTGACCTACGTGGGCAGTGCTGCTGGTGAGGGTGACGGTAATGTGACCTATGGCGAGATGTTCAGCGTCCAGCCGTTTGGGAACAGCATGGTTACCTTGACCATCACAGGGGCACAGATCGACACCTTGCTCGAACAGCAATTTGTGGGTTGCGGACAGCCCGTTGCTGGCGGCAACAAAATTTTGCAGGTCTCTTCTGGTTTCACCTACTCCTGGAGCCTTTCTGCGCCAGCCTGCAGCAAGGTGGATGCGTCAACGATCAAGATCAACGGCGTAACAATTGACCCAGCTGCGTCTTATCGCGTGACAGTTAATAGTTTCCTCGCCGATGGCGGTGATAACTTCAGCGTACTTAAACTCGGCACAGACCGTCTCGGCGGCGATGTGGATACCGATGCATTCGAGAAGTACTTCGCTGCGTATTCTCCTGTTGCCCCAGGGCCACAGAATCGCATTACTGTCCTTCCATAGAAGATTGATTTAGTTATAAAAAAGCAGGGCTGATTTCTCAGCCCTGCTTTTTTATTTATTATTTGTGCTTTCGTTTCCACCAGAAGGTTGCAGCGAGGAGTGGGATTAAGGCAAAAGGTCCACAGAGAGGTGAGGATGCTTCTGGGATCGGTGTTGGCGCAGGCTGGTCTGAAAGCGGGGTGACAGTTGCAGCGGGGAGAGTGGGCTCGTAAGCAGGAGCAATTGTCGGCGTGGCTGGAAGCGCGGTTGGGGTTTGTGTCAGCCAGAGGAAATCATATCCAGTTTCGGTTTGAGAGATCCCATCCATGAACATGAAGTAGATGTCTTGCGCGATCCTTTGTACGGTCGCATCGTTGGGCGCAAGTTGAAGCGCAATGCGAATTTCATCCAACGCGCGATAGGTTTCTGGAGTGGGGTCTTTCATGAAAGCATCCCAGTAGGAATGGCTGGCAAGCAGTTCTGCAAAGCCAGCGTGCCATTGGGCATCATTGGGCAAAAGAGCGAGGCATCTTTCATAAGCATCAACACTTAACTGATAAAGTTCTTCACCGCCCGCATCGGTACGATAGCCTTTGCTCATCAGGAAAATCTCTTTGTATGCTTTCGCAAGGCGTCCCCAGGCTTCGCCATCGTTCGGCGTGTTTGTAACGTTGTTGCGTTCAGTGAGCACGGCCTGCCAGGCGTATGGAGCAACCAGCGCGAACTGCAAATTTCGAACCTCTGCATCCGCTGCGGGTTCAAAGTTTTCAAAACGCCAACGCATTTCATTACCTTCGAATGACCCATTGGGAGTTGTTTCAGCCCATCCGATCTCTGTATTCAAAATAATATTTTGCGAGCTGGCTGGGTATGGAAGACGCAGTGTGATATCTGCACTTCCAATGGTGTCTTTCCAGCCTGCGCCAGTTTCGAGGATGTAATAAAAAGCAGTGTATGGCGCGTATCCCGAACCGTTCAGGGTATATGTCACTTCAATTTCAACATCCTGACCCACAGGAAAAGTAACATCAAATTCTGCCCAGGGTATATCCTGACTCAGATAACGAATATCGGGATAACTGGCGAGGCGATGGGTGATTTGTTGTCCATTCACTTTTACGGCAAAGTTGACGATCTCGGAAATTTGTCCGCGCCCATTATCAGCGGAGATGGGAAAGCGGACAGCCATGCTTTCATCTGTTGTACCCAGATTACGCATGCTGAAATTGGCTGTGACGCGGGCGCTTCCAAGTGCCCCTGAAACTGTGTCGCTGTTTACGTCGATCAGTACACTCTCTGACAGCATTCGCACCTGGGTCACGTCTACACCTGGCTGCGGATTTGTGCCAGGCGGGTTGATCGGCGGCGCTATATCTGCAAGAACTGTGGATGGAAATGCGAGCATGGCAAAAAGAAAAACAATAATTGTGAGATGTCTCATTTTGTGCCTCCTTCCGACTGGGTATTTTTTTGTTTAAAATGACAGTACATTCATATACATTTTACATCTTTGCCTGGGAAAAATAACGCCATGCTGCCTGAAAAGCGGCATATTTGCAGGCCCTATCAAAAAGTCTCATACTTTCATAAGAATCTGATTTTTGGTGTAGTTTTCTTTTATAATCAGCCATCATGACCACACGCTCGAATGAAGTTTGGCTTTCAGATCTCCGCTCCAGCGGGACCGTATATGAAGACGCGTTGAACGATCTGCGCGAAATCATTCAAAAAGGCCTGCCGTATGCACTTACGCGCTGGCTCTCTTCAGACGATCCCCTCTTCCAACCGCTTGTAGATGAAGTTACACAGGAGACCCTCCTGCGTGTACTTGATCAATTAGGCACTTTTGAGGGACGCAGCCTCTTCACCACCT
>JAVBXV010000390.1 GCA_030824405.1 Anaerolineales bacterium
GATCATTGATGGAAAGAAGGTTACGGTTACTGCCGAAAAAGACCCGAGCGCCATCAAGTGGAAAGAAATGGGCGTGGATATCGTCATCGAGTCCACCGGCCTTTTCACCGACGCCACCAAAGCCAAAGTCCACATCGAAGCTGGCGGCGCAAAGAAAGTCATTATTTCCGCACCAGCCAAGAACGAAGACATCACTATTGTGTTGGGCGTGAATGATGATAAATATGATGCCAAGAAACACAACATTGTTTCCAACGCATCCTGCACAACCAACGGCCTCGCACCGGTTGCCAAAGTTCTCAATGATAAATTCGGCATTGACAGAGGTTTACTCACCACAGTCCATGCTTACACCGGCTCACAAAAATTAACAGATGTTGGTGCAAAAGATTTACGTGATGCCCGTGCTGCCACTCAAAACATCGTGCCGTCCTCCACAGGCGCAGCCAAAGCTGTCGGTCTCGTCATCCCTGAACTCAAAGGTAAATTTGGCGGCATGGCTTTTCGCGTCCCCACCCCCACTGTCTCTGTCGTTGACTTCACAGCCATCTTGAACAAAGAAGCCACCATCGAAGAGATCCGCGCCGCCATGCTTGAGTATGCCAACGGCTCCATGAAGGGCATCCTCGATGTCACCGACGAACCGCTTGTCTCCACTGATCTGCGCGGCACCACCTTCTCCAGCGTTTTCAGTGCCATGGATACCCTTGTCCTCGGCAACCTCGTCAAAGTAGTTGCCTGGTACGATAACGAATGGGGTTATGCCTGCCGTACTGCTGATCTCACCGCGTTGATCGGAAAAAAACTCTAAATAACATGTAGGGATACGGCGATGTCGTATCCCTACTTTCTTAAATCCCATGAACAAAAAAACTGTAAAAGACATTGACCTTAAAAACAAACGCGTGCTCATGCGCGTGGATTTCAACGTGCCAATGGCAGACGGCAAAGTCACCGATGACAAGCGCATCAAAGCCGCACTCCCAACCATCAAATATGTTTTGGAACAGGGTGCCTCTTTAATTTTGATGAGTCATTTAGGGCGACCAAAAAACGCATCAGACTCCGCCTTTAGCCTGCTTCCTGCCTCTCAGGTTTTAGCCACGCTGTTGGAACGTCCCGTTCAAATGGCCCCCGATTGCGTTGGCGCAGAAGTGGAAAAATTGGCAAAGGCTCTGCAGCCCGGTGATGTGTTGATGCTCGAAAACACACGTTACCACGCAGGCGAAGAAAAGAACGATCTTGAACTTGCTAAACAAATGGCTTCGTTGGGTGATGTATATGTCAACGATGCGTTTGGCTCCGCTCATCGTGCACATTCCTCCACAGAAGGGATCGCGCGCTTCCTGCCCGCCGTCTCTGGCTTCTTGATGGAACAGGAACTGGAATATCTCGGACGCGCAGTTGCAAACCCCGAGCATCCCTATGTTGCCATTCTCGGCGGCGCAAAGATCAGCGACAAAATTTTGGTTGTTGAAACTTTGCTTTCCAAATGTGACAAGCTCATCATCGGTGGGGGAATGGCAAATACCTTCCTCGCGGCAAAAGGCTTGAACATGCAAGACAGCCTCGTGGAAGCAGAATCTCTCGAAACTGCCAAAACCTTGCTCGCAAAATTTGGCGATAAATTGTTCCTGCCCGTGGACGCGGTCATTGCTGATAAATTTGACGCCGAAGCGAACACCCAAATTGTGGACGTGGATAAGATCCCCGCTGGCTGGCGCATGTTGGATGTTGGCCCGAAGACAATTGCTGCTTACAAGGTCACATTGAGTGACGCGAAGCTGGTGGTCTGGAATGGTCCCGTGGGTGTCTTTGAAATGCCGAAATTTGCCGAAGGAACATTTGCTTTGGCCCATATTCTGGCTGAATCGAAGGCGATCACAGTTATTGGCGGCGGTGACTCTGCCAGCGCTGTGAAGAAGGCAGGTGTTGCCAAACAGATGACGCACGTCTCGACAGGCGGCGGCGCTTCATTGGAATTTCTTGAAGGCAAAGAATTACCTGGTGTTGCAGCCCTGCTGGATAAGTAAATAGAGATTCAATACCAATGGTACTTAAGGAGCGGAAGGATTTTATGATCCTTCCGCTCCTTCTCTTGTATAATGCTGATATTAATTTCAGCACAACGGTTGAAATTTATCAAACTTTATAGAGGAGAGAAATTTTATGGAAACCCTGGACCCAACGCCTGTCTCACCGACAGAGCCAAAATCTAACCGAAACCTGATCATTGGTGTGGTTGTTGCAATTGTTTTATGTTGTTGCTGTGCTGCTACTGCTGCGGGCGGCTATTACGGCTATCAGGCTTATGTGGCTGCACAGGCAGCTGTTCAGCAGTTTGAAGACATGGATATCCCAACTGTTCCCTATGACCCCAACCAGCCAGTCCCAGGTTTTGATACTGGAGATGTGCCAGAAGGTGGTCTTGCAGATGAGACCACCCGTTATACTGCATGGTTGTCCCTTCAGATCGTGGGCATGATGTCCAGTTGCGAGGCTCCAAATGCACAGGGCACCACCATTGACGTTGTTCAGCAGCCAGACGCGAGTGGTATCTGGGTGGAAGCCTGGAATGTGGATTGCGGAAATGGCACTACGCAATCTTTCAATGTAACCTTTACACCCGAGAACGGCGTAATTACCCCAAGCGTTGAATTTCCGTAAGCTTCGATAAGTATGTCATCTTAAAACACAGCGTAGACTTTTCGTCTGCGCTGTGTTTTTGTGTTGGAAAATGTTTTCGAAACAGGAGCAGGTTTCAGGGAGGATGAGGCGGCTTCACATCCTATTTGTGATTATTTCAGTTTGCAGACAGTTTGCACGCGGCAACCCAAATTAATAACACTCGGCTATAATCGGGGAAAATTGCAAGCGGAGCACATGTATGTCCTTCAACATTGGTGAAAATATCGGGCCGTACCGCATTATTGAACAATTGGGTCAAGGCGGTATGGCTACTGTTTATAAGGCTTATCACGCGGCATTGGACCGTTATGTGGCGTTAAAAGTTTTGCATCTTGCTTTCAATGAAGATCAGACTTTTACTGCGCGGTTTCAACGGGAGGCGCGCGTGGTGGCCAGGTTGGAACACCCAAATATTGTGCCTGTTTACGATTACTCGGAACATCAGGCGCGCCCTTATTTGGTGATGAAATATATCGAGGGCGATACGCTCAAGGCACGTTTGGGGCAGGGACCTTTGACCACGGCTGAGATCGAGCGTGTGGTTAATTCTGTGGGTTCTGCGCTTGAATATGCCCATCAGCAGGGAATCCTTCATCGTGATATTAAGCCGTCTAATGTGTTGATCGCAACAGATGGTGTGATGTATCTCGCGGATTTTGGTTTGGCACGTATTGCACAGGCGGGGGAGTCTACACTTTCATCTGACTCGATCATGGGAACGCCGCAATATATTTCACCTGAACAGGCCATGGGGAAAAAAGAACTGGATGCAGGAACAGATATTTACTCTTTTGGTGTGATGTTGTACGAACTGGTTGTGGGGCAGGTTCCATTCAGCGCGGATACGCCTTTTTCAATTATTCACGATCATATTTATACTCCACTGCCTTTGCCTGTTGAGGTCAACCCCAAGGTGCCCGAGCCTGTTCAACGCGTATTGTTGAAGGCGTTGGCGAAAGATCGTCTGGATCGTTATGTATCGGTTGCGGAAATGATCGAAGCCTTCAAAGATGCGTGGACAGAAGCGGGTGTTCCCATGCAGGGTACGGCCATTACCATGCGCCCGGGCGCGCTTAAATCTGCGGCGAAACAGGCAGCAGCGGCGCAGCAAGCTGGGAAGACAGTGGCAATTAAAGGTACAGAAAAGAAGCGTTCTGTCTGGGGATGGGTTGCTGTTGGCGTGGTCGCCTTCTTATGTTTGGCGGTGGTGGGTGTGGCGGCTTTGCGCTCCAATCGACTTTCTGCTCTGATCAGACGTGCAGATGCGCCCACTGCGGTGGTGGCATCGCCTGTTGCGATTGATACACCTGTGTCTCAACCGCCGCTTTCACCAGTACCGAATACTGCTCCATCTTTGCCCGTGGGTGAAGAAATGTCTGCAGAGGTAAGTGCTGCAAGGGCAGTGGTGGAACAGGACCCTGCAAACCCCGATGCGCATTTACAACTTTCACTTGCATTTTGGGATGATAAAAGATTCCGCCCTGCGTTTGAAGAATTGGCGCAAGCAGCCAACCTTGCTGGCCCTGCCAACAAGGAATTTTTCCTGAAGGCTTCGGAAGAATTTGTAAAACGTGAGGCGTGGGTGCCTGCCTCTGGAATGTACCTGCGTGTGGTTTCGGCATATGGCGGCGAAGAAATGCCGATCGAGCAGGAAAATGCATTTCATGAAGCAGTGTATAAAGCCACTGAACAAAAAGATATGCCGCTCTTTGTGTTCTTTGAACGCATTGACAGCGCCAGCCTTCCACTTGGTTATATTGCACGCGGACGCTACGCACTTTTTAACGGCACGATCGAAGATGCAGAGCTTCAACTGCAAAATGCCGAAAAAGTAAAACCAGACATGTATGAGGTTTTTCTCCTGCGTGCCGAGATCGATATGAAGAACGGTTCTTTTTCACAAGCCAAGAATACTTTACTTTCCCTTTCCTCAGACCTTGGCGCGCCTGAATGGGTGCGTGTGATGGCAAATAATTTACTCTCCACCATAAAATAGGAATCAATGATGCGAACACCTTTTGTTGCTGGTAACTGGAAGATGAATAAGACGATCGCTGAAGCGCGTGAGCTGGTCATAAACATGAACGCTCATTTGCGAGAATTCATCGGCGTGGAAAAAGTTTTGTGTCCGCCGTTTATGTCTTTGGAAACGGCCTCGGGTTTGCTGAAAGACTCGGGTATTGGCCTTGGCGCGCAAAACATGTATTGGGAAGAAAAAGGCGCTTTCACTGGTGAGATCGCTCCTGCGATGGTCAAGGAATTGTGTGAATATGTGATCCTTGGTCACTCGGAGCGCCGCGCTTATTTCGGTGAAACTGATGAGACGGTGAATCGAAAATTGATCGCCGCGCAGAAATTTGATTTGACCCCGATCGTTTGTGTGGGGGAGACACTGGATGAGTACGAATCAAACCGTACCCGTGAAGTTGTTTCCCGTCAGACAAGCATTGGCCTGCGGGGAGTATCTCCTGAATTTGCCCCGCGCATTGTCGTCGCCTATGAACCTGTCTGGGCGATCGGAACAGGCAAGGCGTCCACAGGGGAAGCGGCGAATGTTGTCATCAAAGAATATATCCGCACTGCTGTTGCGGAGTTGTACGGTGAGCAGACCGCGCAAGCTGTCCGTGTTTTGTACGGTGGTTCAGTGACCGCATCCAATGCGGCGGAGTTCTTTGCCCAGCCAGATATTGATGGGGCGTTGGTTGGCGGCGCAAGTTTGAAGTTGGATGAATTTGTTGCCATTACAAAGGCCGCAGTGAAATAGTTCCGTGCTGTTTTCTGGTTTCTTTTGGTTCGTGTGTATGCTTGTGCCGCTGGTAATTCTCCAGCGGCTTTTGCATCGCGAGATCCAGGCAGTTCTGCTTTTGACCACACGCAATTCACAATTGACCATTGCCCTGTTTTCCATTCTTTTTTTCCCAGGCGTATTCATTCATGAATTGAGCCATTATCTGATGGCAAAGATCCTGCGCGTTCGCACACGCGGGCTTTCCTTGATTCCACACACGCGCGCGGATGGACGTTTGCAAATGGGATATGTGGAAACCGAAGCCACAGACATCGTGCGCGATTCGTTGATCGGTCTGGCTCCGTTGATCGCGGGCTCCTTGTTCGTGGCGTATGCAGGCATCAATCGTTTGCATTTGCATACACTTTGGGATGTCTTGCGAAATGGGCAGATCGATCTGTTTTGGATGGGGTTGGGATTGCTGCCAACTGTGAAGGATTTCTACCTGTGGTTTTACTTTACCTTTGCGGTTTCCAGCACGATGATGCCTTCGGATTCGGACCGCCTCTCCTGGCTTC
>JAVBXV010000306.1 GCA_030824405.1 Anaerolineales bacterium
ATAAAGAGCAGCCATCGAGTCGGCAGCAGGGGCATCAGCAACAGGTGCTTCGGTAGCGGCGGCGCCGCCACATGCAGACAACAAAGTTGCTGCAATTACGAACAAGGCGAGCAAATGATAAGCAAGATTCTTAGTACGCATTCTCTCTATCTCCTATTTGATTATTGATCGATTGGACGAATAGTAAGTGCACGTTCTACGCTTGTCTTCCCGGCGCCTCCAATCTGTTAACAAACTGTTAATATTTTAACATTATCAATATTCAAAGTCAAACATCGCTTTGAATGAATTGATCGAAGTATGGATTCAAAAGCTCTGTACAAGCTATCAAGCTTTTGAAAACTGGATCACCCAATAAACACCTGCGGAAAACAATGCACTGGCAGGTATGGTAATGACCCAGGCTGTAAGAATGTCATCCGCAACTCCCCAGCGGACTTTGCCCAATCTTTCAGAAGATCCAACACCAATGATCGCAGAACTCACGACCTGTGTGGTGCTGACAGGTAAGCCAATGATCGATGCGCCCAAAATAACAAGCGCCGAAGTCATTTGTGTTGCAAAACTATGCACGGGGCGAATTTTATAAAACCTGCCGCCCAAAGTGCGGATCAAACGCCAGCCGCCCAGAAAAGTGCCCGAAACCATGGTTAAAGCACTCGCCAAAATCACCCAGGTGGGAACTGTAAATTCTTTAAGCGCTCCACTGATCACCAGGCTGAGCGTAATAATGCCCATTGTTTTTTGCGCGTCATTCGTTCCATAACTAAAAGCCAGCGATAATGCAGTGACGATCTGCCCTTGTTTAAAAAAACCGTTGATATTGGGCGTGGCTTTCCAGGCCAGAGCGTAAATAATGCGCAAAATTATAAAACCGACAATAAAACCAACCAAAGGTGAAGCAAACAATGCGATCAAAACTCTATACAAGCCGCCAAGTTTAATCGCATCCATACCTACTGCCATATAAACAGACCCAAGCATCCCCCCCACTAATGCGTGCGTTGAGCTGCTTGGAATTCCAAAAAACCACGTAACTGAATTCCAGATGATCGTGCCGATCAGACAGGCAATCAAGATGCTCAGGGTCATTACCTGGGCATCTGCAATGCTATTACCTATTGTTTTGGCAACCACAGTGCCGAATAAAAAAGGAGCCAAAAGTTCAGCCACCGCGGTGATACCCAATGCCACGCGCGGAGAGAAGGCTCGAGATGAAATCATGGTCGCTACAATATTGCTAGAGTCTCGCATGCCATTCATAAATTCAAATACCAGCGCAAGAATAATAACAAGCATTAATTCAGAAGACATTAACACCTTGTTAAGTTTTCTTTACGATAATATCTGCAATAATATTTGCCGCCTCATCCCCACGGTCCGCCGCATTAGACAGATGACGGTAGACCTCGCGCATCTTCAACATCTCAACCACATGGTGCAGATCTTCAGGGCCGCTGAACAGATCGGCAACCGCTTCACGATAAACAGCCTCTACACGGTTCTCGAGCGCCTTGGCACGTTGGGCATGGTCAATGGCTACACTGGGATTTTTCGGAAGCCGCTGAACGCCATGCCAGATCTCATAAGCCGCATCTTTCAAAAGGGATGCGATTCTCAGCATATATGGCGTTGGCTTCACTTTCAAGATCACCATTTCCATCACGGTGCTGTCTGCGTAATCCACCACATCGTCGATCGAGCGGGAAAGGGCAAATATGTCTTCACGGTCAAAAGGCGTAACAAAAGACCGATTCAATTCATCGATCAAAATGCGCCGCACTTCATCCGCTTCCTTTTCTTTCAGAGAAAGCTGTTCGGCAACTTCAGGGTCACTCGTCTCAAGATATTTCACCAAAAGACGCAAAGCCTCATACGTGATCGAAGCCTGCTCCTCGATCAACTTGTGAAAAACATTTTCACGGCGCTTAAAAAAACCAAACATAAATAAACAACTCACCTTTCAGTCAAACAGAATATCTGGGCAAAAGCCCTTATTCGATCGGTTCCAACACGCCTGACACCATGCCAGGGAATGCAGCGCGGAGTTTCTCATCCAATTCAGGAGAGATCAACGGCGCGGTATTGTTTGCCATGATATCTCTAACACGCTTCATCGCGCGGGCCTGAATATCCATGGAACCTTTCTTCACCCAGGCCGTTCGTGCGTCACGATCTGCCATCTTGGTCATCACCGCTTCTGTCTTCATGCGATTGATCGTATGCTTGGCAACAATGAAAGAACCGCCTGGCCCAACTTCTTTGATCAAATTGAGCGCAAGATCCTCATCGCTAAAACTAATGCCGCGTTTGGTGCGTTTCATCATCTGGGCAATTTCATCGTCAATGACTGCTTTCGCAAAATCAAAAGTCTTCAATGCATCGATCAAGCCGCCGATATTGAACATGTCCATGCCGCCCACTAAACCGCCAATGGCAGACATGCCTGTTTCGTAACCCGCCTGCGCATCGTTTATTTTTGCGTTGGTCAATCCAATATAACCGCCACATGGAACATCATAAAAACGAGATAGCTGCGCAAAAGCCATGTGCAGCATACCGCATTCAATTGCGCCAGAAGTGTAGGCGCCCGAGCGCATATCCGCAACCGTGGGAAGCGTGGCGTAGATCGTGGGCGTGCCTTCTTTCACCATTTGCATCAACACCAACCCAGACAAAAACTCAGCGTTGCCCTGCGCCAGCGTCCCAGCCATAGACATGGGCGAAGTCAGCCCTGCATTCGGCACAATGGTCGGGTACACGGGCAGCCCTTCACGCGCAAAGAACATCACATTTTCAGTCGAAAGGTTATCCATCGTCAACGGCGAAACCACAGGGCAATAATGATGCGTAAGGAATGGATGTTCCTTATACGCTTCCTTTCCGCCTGCCACCATGTACGCCATTTCCATAATGCTCATTGTGTCTTTGTGATCGGTAGTGGTAACACGGATCGGTTTGAGACAATACTTGATGGTTGGATACAGCCTCGAGATTGTGAATTGATCCGCTGGTGCATCATCTGCCAGAGTGGAAATGGAGAACATATCGTAGCCTGGCAGTTCATTGATCAGATGTGCGATCTGCGCAATATCCCTGGACTCTGCGCGTCTTTCCACGCCGCTAACTGGATCGATAATATCTGGAGCAGAACTCGCCGTTACAATGACCGGGCTATCCTGCGGAATCGTCTTATCAAATTTCGGGTCACGCCCGTGAAACGTAAACGTGGACGGAACCATCTTGCGGTATTTTTCCACCACTGCGCGCGGAAACTTGACCCGCTCCCCATCAACAATACATCCGTGCTGTTTAAAAAGTTCGCGTGCGGGTTCATAACGAACCTTCAAACCAACATCTTCAAGAATTTCCAACGAGGCATCGTGAATACGTTCAACTTGTTCTTGCGTGAGCAGAGTAGCAAATGACATGGGTTCACATCCTTATTAATAAATTTATTCGACCAGAGATCTCTTGATCTTCTTGCGCTCGATCTTTTTCTTCGGCAAATATTTTTCAGCCAGCTTACGGCCCTCTGTAACCAGAATATTATCAACCAGCGGACCTCTATCTGGAATTCTCAACAACTTCTTGATCGTGTGGAATTGATCACCGCGATAGACCATGTGGTCAACGCGCAGCCTTCTCGCCAATGCCTTGACCTCGTTCACAGGGAACATTTTCAATCCCGAATGAGTGACCTTCAACGAAGCCGCCGCAATCGCAAAGCGGACAGACTCTTCAAGGTTGTAACCGTTCAAGTAACCATAAATAAAACCAGATGAAAATGTTGCGCCCGCGCCAGAACCATCCACAGCCTTGACCTTGGGCGCATGCACGCGGACGATCTCGTCGCCATGGATCACCATGCACCCCTGGCTTGCCATGGTGATGATGGCTGTCTTTATACCAGCATTAAACAGTTTGCGCGCCACAGAAAGCATGGCTTGCTTTTTCCCGATCTGCGCGGCATCGGTTACCGCCTGACAAATAGTGACCAACCCAGCGTACTTCTTGAGCAATTCAGGGTGTTGATGCCCATGCTCAAAATTGAGGAAAACGGGCACGTTATGGCGTTTCGCTTCTTCCATCGCGCGAATGATGTGAGTATCGCCATCGTACCAGTCCACATATAACAGTTTTGACTTTTTGATCAAAGAAAGGTCTGCCGTATCCAGCGTGCTGAGTATCTCCTCGGAACGCTGCCAGAAAAAAGTGCGCGCCCCTTTTTTATCAGAGACGTTCACTTCCAGCGGCGTCTTGTATTTCTTCGTAAAGCGCACTTTACCTTGCACACCCATATTTTTCAAAGTGTCTTCTATGTGATGACCCAACAGGTCATCGCCAACTGAGGTACCGATCATTGCAGTCGGCACAGCCCATTGACTTAGATTACACGCAATAATAGCCGCGTCATCATAGACATATTCACTGACCTGATGAACAATTGCACCTGTATTATGCTTCGGCAGTTTGTCCAACGCCATAATATAGACAGGCGTCAACATGCCAAAACCTATATATGCAGGAGATTGTGTCTTGGGTTTAGGCACGCGCCCTCTCGCCTTTCGGGTCAAATAATACAGAGGCGGTCACTTCTGCTTCACGCCGACCCTCTATCAGGTCAATGATGAAGCGATTGCCTTGTTTGGCTAATTCAGTCGGCAAGTAAGCGTACAGAATATTCTTCTTCAAAGTAAATCCATATCCACCACTGCGGACGCGTGATAACACTTGATCTTCATGATAGATCGCTTCACCGCCGTAGATCTGAGTGAACTCGTCGCCGTCAGTTAATACCAGCGTACAGAGTTTGCGCTTCGCGCCTTCTGCTTTTTGCTTGACCAACGCATCGCGCCCAATGAAATCACCTTTATCAAGATGGACACAGAAACCAAGCCCCGCTTCGTATGGAGTTTCGGAAGGCGTGAGATCGGTGGTGAAATAACGGAAACCTTTTTCAAGGCGCAGAGAATCGAGAACTTTGTAACCGCCAAGTTCGAGACCAAATTCCTTGCCTGCTTCGATCAGCATATCCCAAATTGGCGTGGCGCGGTTGTTGGGGATGTAAAGTTCCCAGCCCAACTCACCCGCATAGCTCACGCGTTGTGCATAGACTTTCGTACCGTTGATATTGATCGGCTTGGTTTGCAAATATGGATGCCCCGCATTAGAAACATCACTGGACGTAATTTTCTCCAACACCACGCGAGATTTGGGCCCCCACAACGCGAGACAGGCATACTCACGTGTAATATCGCGAATGGAAACTTCACCATCTTTTTCATCCACATGCATTTCAATGCGTGCAAGGTCATTGCCAATAAAACCAGAACCCGTGATCACCCAGAAATGATCTTCCCCCAAACGAGTGACCGTCAGATCAGATTCGATGCCGCCGCGTGTGTTCAAAAATTGTGTATACACCGCACTGCCAACAGATTTGTTGATATCGCTGTCTGTCAAACGCTGCAACAAAGGCAAAGCACCTTCACCTTTGACTTCGATCTTTCCAAAAGATGTCAGATCAAAAAGGGTCACACGTTCACGCGTGGCAACATGCTCCTGCCCAACACGCTCAAAGAACGGCGGTTTCGCCCATCCCCATTGGCGTTGATCTTCGCCCATGCGGCGCGATTCTTTTCCAGGCTCAAAATAATTCACGCGTTCCCAGCCAAATTTTTCGCCAAAGACCGCACCATTTTCCATCAAACGGAAATGAACAGGACTCACACGGTGAGGCCGTCCCGATTCATGTTCATCATGCGGGAACTTCATGCGGTAGTAATACTTCACGCTTTCCACAGTACGTTCCGCCGCGTAGACTGGGTCTGAATAATAATTTCCAAAACGGGTGGCGCGATAGCCGTACACATCCATCGGTGCTTCGCCTTCGATGATCCACTCGGCCATCAACTTGCCCATGCCGCCCGCGCCGCCGTATCCATTCAACGACATGCCCGCCATGATCCACATACC
>JAVBXV010000379.1 GCA_030824405.1 Anaerolineales bacterium
CTTGCGATGGCAGGAGCACGCGTCGGCTTGTTGGATGCGGATATTTACGGTCCCAACACCCCCACCATGCTTGGCGTCGAAAAACTCCCGCCCCCCAATGGGCAGAAACTTGTTCCCGCGGAAGCCTATGGATTGAAAATGATCTCGATGGGTCTGCTGGTCAAACCTGGCCAACCGTTGATCTGGCGCGGTCCCATGCTCAACTCTGCCATCCGTCAATTTTTGGGCGACGTGGAGTGGGGTGAA
The DNA here is from genome assembly GCA_030824405.1 of Anaerolineales bacterium. Classification (GTDB taxonomy): domain Bacteria; phylum Chloroflexota; class Anaerolineae; order Anaerolineales; family Villigracilaceae; genus Villigracilis. Next base: position 247 of record JAVBXV010000379.1, read on the forward strand.
CTGGATTATTTGATCGTGGACCTTCCCCCAGGCACAGGCGACGCTTCTCTCTCGCTCGCGCAGGCTCTGCCATTAAGTGGAGCGGTTGTTGTTACGCTGCCGCAGTTGGTTTCATTGGAAGATGCAAGCCGCGGTCTTAACATGTTCAAGACCCTTGAAGTTCCTATTTTGGGCGTTGTTGAAAACATGTCCTACCTTGATCTGCCCGATGGCACCCGCATGGACCTGTTCGGTTCTGGCGGCGGCGAAGAACTCGCCAGGGCCACCGAAACCACCTTCCTCGGTGGAATTCCAATTGACCAAAATGTGCGCATCGGCGGTGACACTGGCAAGCCGATCGTTGCCTCGCACCCTGATTCACCTGTTGCAAAAGCATTGGTTGAGATCGCACAAAAGATCGCCGCAAAAGCAAGTGTGGCCGCCATGGGCGCGAACAACAGCCTGCCGATAAATATCGTTGAGTAGTTTTTTGAAATTTGAATAACTAAAACTTAAAGTGGACGACTCAATACCGAGTCGTCCACTTTTGCTATTATCAAAGATCCGTACTTCTGCAGTAAAAAAGCGATCGCGACCACTTCGCTACACGCAAGAAGCATCCCCTCACAGACGAATAAAGCCAAACTTCCATCCCTAAAAACTAACCGATAACCGTCAACCGCTAGTATAATTAACCCCATGAACCCTAACATTATCGGTGTACGCTTTACCAAAATAGGCAAGATTTATCATTTCGACTCATCCGCCGTATCAGATGTAAACGTCGGCGAGCACGTCATCGTAGACACTTCACGCGGGAAACACCTCGGCGAAGTAGTGCAACTTGTGCAGGACACGCCTCCGCAACCCGAAGGCGGCTGGAAATCCGTAGACAGGCGCGCCACTCCGCGTGACCTGCTCCTCCAGCAATCATGGCAGGCAAAACAAACCGAAGCCATGATTAACTGCCGCGCACGCGCCTCCGAAATTGGCCTCAAAGAGGTCAAGATCGTCACCGCTGAATACAACTACGACGGCTCACGCCTGGCCTTCCTCTTCAGTACCGAGAGCGAAGACAAAGTCGATCTCAAGTCACTGAAAAAAGACATGCACGAGTTGTATCCCAACACGCATGTTGAAATGCGGCAGATCGGTCCACGCGATGTGGCAAAATTCATCGGCGGCATGGGCGCATGCGGAATCGAAACCCGTTGCTGCTCCAAGTTCCTGACAGATTTCTCCCCCATCTCGATCAAGATGGCAAAAGAACAGGGCATCTCCCTCACGCCAAATGAAATCACTGGCATGTGCGGACGTCTGCGTTGCTGTCTCATCTACGAATACGATCAATACGTTGAAGCACGCAAACAGCTCCCCAAGCGCAACAAGCGCGTGGTTACCCCCAAGGGCGAAGGCAAAGTGATCGACGTAATTCCCATGAGCGAAAAAGTTGTTGTCCTCATCGAAAGCGGCACAGACCGCCCACAGAGTTTCACCTTCACGCGCGAAGAAATTCAACCATGGGATGAACTCGAAGCTCTGCGCCGTAAAGCCGCCGCTCCCTGTGACCGTCACGAAGGCGGCGGATGCACCTGCGGAAAAGCCACAAAGAAAAATGACCGAGCAAACTGACAACTGGGAAACCCCACAAAAAATTCTGGTAATTCTGGCTCACCCCGATGACCCAGAATTTTTTTGTGGCGCCACATTGGCACGCTGGGCACGCGCAGGCCACGAGATCACCTATCTTCTTTTGACATGCGGTGATAAGGGATTTAATCCCACCACCCACCCAGAGATGACGCCTGAAAAACTCTGCGGACTGCGACACGTGGAGCAGGCCAACGCCGCCAAAGTGATCGGCGCAAAGCCGCCTCTTTTTCTGGACCTCGCGGACGGCTACCTCGTCCCAGACCTGAATCTACGCCGCGACATTGTCCGCGAGATTCGCAGACACACGCCAGATATCCTCGTCACTTGTGACCCGCAAAATCTTTTCGCCCTCTATGGAATCAATCACCCAGATCACCGCGCTTGCGGACAAGTGGTGCTCGATGCCGTCTTCCCCGCCGCGGACAATATCGCCTACTTCCCCGAATTGATGGACGAAGGTTTTAAACCACACATGCCGAAGGAAGTCTGGTGCTCACTCACCAACCAGCCCAACACCACCATCGATGTGACCAAAACCTGGGACATCAAAATGAATGCGGTGCTCGAACATAAGACCCAGGTGCAGGATCCTGAAAAGTTGATCGAACGTTTCAAATCCCGCCGCACTGAAGACAGCACTGAAGAAAATCCGCGCTACGAAGAAAAATTCAGAGTAGTGAAATACTCCTAATCAAGAATTGAAGGGTAAAGGTATCTGTAACCTTTACCCTTCAATAATAAAATGAACATTCTCAATGTCGGCTATCTCTCCACAAATTACTACGCCATCGACATCAAAGGCGGGAAACTCCTTGTTGATTGCGGCTGGCCTGGCACACTTCCCCAATTTTCAGCAGAACTCAAACGGAAAAGCGTTACGCTTCAGGATATTAAATACATCCTCGTGACTCACTTTCACCCAGACCACGCAGGCATGACACAGGAATTAAAAAAGCTTGGCGTCAAACACATCCTTGTGGACGTGCAAGTTGATTTCGTCTCCGCAATGACGGAATTTTTCAAGACCAAAAATTATCCCTACGTACCCATTACAACGAATGACAGTATCCACTTGCAGTTAAGTGAGAGCCGCAAATTCCTCGCAGGGATCGGCTTGCAGGGCGAGATCATCCACACCCCAAGCCATAGCGATGACAGCGTAACGTTGATCCTTGATGAGGGCTATGCATTCACAGGTGACTTACATCCACCTTTCATGATATTGGAGGATGCAGTTTCAACAGCAAGCTGGGATAAAATTAACTCACACAAGATCACCCGAATATTTCCAGGACATGGAAAATAAAAAGGAAACCATCATGACAGATTTCTTAAAACAAGCAAAAGAACTTTTTCCATACACTCAAACCCTGCGCCGCGATTTTCACATGCACCCCGAACTTGGATTTCGTGAAATACGCACAGGCGGCATCGTGGCGAAAGAACTTGAAGCCCTCGGTCTTGAAGTGACCAAAGGTGTTGGCAAAACGGGCGTTGTCGGTTTCCTTGAAGGCGCAAAACCCGGCCCCACCCTGCTGCTGCGTTTTGACATGGACGCGCTGCCCATCAACGAAGATACTGGCGCAGAGTACACATCCACAAATGCGGGCGTCATGCACGCCTGCGGACATGATGGACATACCTCCATCGGATTGACGGTTGCCAAAATATTAAACGCGCACAAAAACGAACTGGCGGGCAACATCAAATTTTGTTTTCAACCTTCAGAGGAAGGCAACAACGGCGAAGAGGTCGGCGGCGCAGAAATGATGATGCGCGACGGCGTGCTCGAAAACCCCAAAGTGGATATGACCCTCTCCCTGCACTTGTGGAACGAAAAGCCGCTCGGCTGGGTGCATGTTGCAAAGGGACCTGTGATGGCGGGCGCTGAACAATTCAAAATAAAATTGATCGGCAAAGGCGGCCACGGCGCGATCCCTAATTTAACAGTAGACCCGCTGGTAGCCGCAGCTCAAATAGTTTCGGCTGCACAAAGCATTGTCTCGCGCAATGTTGGTCCGCTGGAAACCGCAGTGGTCAGTTTCACCATTATCAATGGCGGCACGGCATTCAATGTCATTCCGCAGGAAGCCACACTTGAAGGAACCATTCGCACATTCGACCCCACTGTTCGCTTAACAGTTATCAAAAGATTTGAAGAGATCGTGCGCGGCGTTGGTGAAGCCATGGGATGCAAGGTTGAGATGCAAGTGAAACAGCTTACCCCAGCGCTGATCAACGCAGAACAGGTCACAGAAAAAGTGCAGGAAACCGCGCGCCGCATTTTGCCCGCTGCCAATCACGACAACAATCCCTACCTCACCATGGGTGCGGAAGACATGGCCTACATGCAGGAAAAAGTAAACGGGTGCTATTTCTTTATCGGGTCAAACAATTCTGAGAAGCATTTGGATTACGGCCATCATCACCCTAAATTTGATTTCGATGAACAAGCCATGATCAACGGCGTAGCATTGATGGCTTCTGCCGCAGCGGACATCCTGAAATAAGTCAACGCTTCTTTCTTAACGTTGTGCTGGGTGCCTGCTCGAATAACAGACTCTCAAAGGAGAATAAAATGCCATGAAAAAAAACAGAAATTGGATCATTGCATTGATTCTTACCGCAACCGCGGGGGCTGTCGTTTTGCAAAACAGCACCTCATCACAAACCAGCCACACAGCAACTGAGACAGCACGCATCACAGACACCGTGGAAAGCCCAGTGAGCGTTGACGAGTCAGCGCTCACGCCAACATACGAAGGATGCGCGTATGTCTGGGCGTATCATGATGACCCAGAGTTAAGTGATCAGTTTGAAAAAATGGTACGCACGCTGGACCCGAATGCAAAAGCGAACGTCAGCCTGTATGGCGAAGATTGTATTTACGCTGACGGCCATTCCACGTTTGGCGCGATGGAAACTGATTTTTATGTCCACCTGCCTAGTGAAGATCTGACAGATAGACAATTCCCGGGAAATCGGATGGCGAAAGTTTTACTGCTGGTCACGAAAATTCCACGCGAAGAAATTCAGGGCAAGTATGGGTTTGTAGAATTCTGGTTCGAGACAAACAACACCGAGAACTTGATCGTGCGCGTGCCTTTTCAAAAGTATCTGGACAAAGGGCAGGGTCTGGATGGCGAGGAATTATTTCAGTTGTTCTTTGTTGAACCAGTTCTACCTGCTCCAACATAAATTCTTTATTTAGCACCATATTAAAAATATACGAACATAGGAAGGCTATTGCCATGAAAAAAATTATTACCTCGCTCCTACTTTTGACCTGGTTACTGGGCGCATGTTCAACAACCAACACACCTCCAGTTGAAACAGAAGCTATCCAACCCTCTGCGCAAACATCCCCTGAGGTAGCGCCTGTTGAGACTGAATCAGTTGTCCGCGTGCGTGAGGCGGTTTTATCCGAGTTTGAGAATTCAGTCCTCGTGAAAGTATCTGCCAGTGACGAGTTTGTGGCGGCTACGCAGGGAATATCCATTTTGGCTGGGGGCGGAATTGAAACGGGAGATGATGGACGCGCCCGCCTCGACCTACTGCCTGAAGGCACGATCGTGCGTGTGGGACCAAGCTCATCGTTTACGCTGCCCGAAATGACCGATGAAAATGGTGAACCCAAAACAACTCTTGAACTTCTATTTGGAAAAGTTTTCATTCTGCTGAATGGTGGCTCGCTGGATGTAAAGACGGCATCAGGCGTTGCTTCAGTGCGCGGAAGTGTTTTAAGTGTGACGTACAATCCCGTCACAAACCGCGTGGAGGCGGTCTGTCTTGAAGGGCATTGCGCACTTGAAGATGAAGAGGGTAACGAAGTTGAATTGGAAGAGGGAGAGAAATCTTATATTGAAGATAACGAAGAACCTGTTGACCCTGAAGAAATTAATAGCGAGGAGATTCAGGATTGGCTTGATGAATCTCCAGAGTTGTATGAATTCATGGATGAACTCCCAAACCCTGAAGATTACCCCGCCCCCGAAGAAGGTTGGACTGATTGGTCT
>JAVBXV010000257.1 GCA_030824405.1 Anaerolineales bacterium
TATGGGATTGCAGTCGGCGTTTCAGTTGGGAGCGGAGTGTCTGTAGGAACAGGCGTATCGCTTGGGATCACGATCGGCGAGGGAGTCTCCGTCGGTATGAGTGTGGGCGTGGATGTGTCAGCTGGAGTTGGCGTGTTGGGTATGGGCAGGCTGAGGTTAAGTATGATGCGCTTCTCCACTTCCGTTTTGTCACCGATCAAAGTCAAGCGCAATGTGATCGCGCCATTTGGAATACTGGAAACATCCCAGGTGTAGAGAATTCCATTTTTCACGGGGCTGTCACTTTGACTTAGCAATGTCCATGAAGCGGGGTCTGTACCCAAACCATATTCCAATTTCCAGCTTTTGAATCCCTCATCTGCCGCAGCGGAACCTTTAATATCCAGGATTGGATAGGAGATCGTATCGCCGTCTTTAAGCTCGAAGGCAATAATAGGCTGCGGGTCACTTGCACGGCATTCACGCTCTGGCGCAAAATATGGATTAGCTGGCAATCCATTATTATCCAACCAGTTACGGCCTGCGCCAGTATCAAGCCAGGCACGCGCCCATTTATCTGTAACGTTTAAAACTTTTTCTTCTTCACTGGGACCTTCACAAGCATCACTGGATTCAAACCCAGTCCACAGATCGATCTTGATACGGCGGACGAGATCCTGGCTTGGCGGTAATGGCAGTTGATCGAATGCAAAGATCTCAGTGTATTGACCTTCGCACCAATTGGATGGTTCTGTACCAGAAAGCCTGCACACCACCTTATCTACAATTCCTGCGGGGCGGTTGAATGGAGTTGGGAAACCATTGGTTACATAAGGCACTGCAAATTCCATGAACTGTGACCAGATCGGCGCGGCGCCGCTCAAGCCTGTTGTATTGACCATGGGGGTGTAATCTGCATTGCCAACCCATACGCCTGTGACAAGGTCTGGTGTATATCCCAGCGTCCAGTTATCGCGGAAGTCATTCGTGGTACCCGTCTTGGCGGCCACAGGGAAGGAAAGATTAAGCAGAGAGTTCGAGCCAAACATGAGCGAGCGCGAATTGTTATCTGAGAGAATGGATGAAATAAGATACGCGTGCTCGGCGCGGATGACCTGCTCACCTGCCTGCGGTTGATATTCATAAATAATATTGCCTGCGAAATCAGTGATCTTAAGAATGGCAACTGGCGGCATGCGCTGCCCGCCATTCGCGAAGACTGAGTAGGCAGATGTCATGTCGATCAGGCTGACATCACCGCCGCCAAGAGTCAACGAGAGACCATAATCATTGCGCGTGAGAGATGTGATGCCAAGTCTCTCTGCCATGGCGATCATGCCTTCTTTTTCAGGGGTATTCGGGTCATCGTAAATGCCGACAAACTCCAGCGCTTTTACAGCAGGGATGTTGAACGAATTGGAAAGTGCAACACGCACAGTCATTGCGCCGTGGAATTTTCCATCGTAGTTGACAGGTTCATACGGCGGGTTTGCGCCATCTGGGAATTGTGTGGGCACATCCCAGATCAGCGTGGAGGGTGTCCAGCCTTTTTCAAAAGCCGCCACATAGGTAAACGGTTTCATCGAGGAGCCAGGCTGGCGCGTGGGGCTATTCGCCATGTTGACCTGACCTGAAATTTCAACATTATCAAAATCAGGTGAGCCGACCATGGCAAGAATTTCGCCAGTGGATGGACGTATGGTTACCAACGCGCCATTATGCGCATTTTTATCCACCATTGTAGCGAGTTGATCTGTGACAAGTTGTTGCGCCCTATCCTGCAATGTCGGGTCTAACGTGGTGTAGACCGTGAAACCAGAACGATAAATGGTCTGGGCATCATATTGCTCTTCAAGCAAGGCACGCACGTAATTCACCCAATGCGGATATTTCGAATCAAACGAAAGCGGTTTGTAGGAATAGACTTTCATTTGGTCGGCGGCGTGTGTGGCAGTCAGCGGATCGACACACACGCGCTCGGGGCTGTTACTGACTTCGATACATCCCTGCTCGCTGCTGGCTTCAAACATCAACACCAACACTTGCTGTTGACGGATCAAGGTTGTTTCAGGGTTGGTGTAAATATCATAGACCGCAGGAGATTGGGGCAAGCCTGCAAGGAAAGAGGCTTCACCGATAGTCAGGTCTTTTGCAGATTTTCCAAAATAGGTTTCAGCAGCCGCTTCAACGCCATAGGCAAGATTGCCGTAATAAATTTCATTGAGATACAACTCAAGGATCTCGTCTTTTGAATAACGGCGTGTAATTTCAGCGGCGAGGATGATCTCACGCGCCTTGCGCGTGTACGTGCGTTCCACACGTTCTTCTGGCGAGAGCAAAAGCGCGCGCGCAAGTTGTTGTGTAATCGTGGATGCGCCTGACACCGTACCGCCGCTTTGATAGTTCTGCCACAACGCGCGCAGCATTGCAAAGAGGTCAAAGCCTGGGTGTGTATAAAACTCTTTGTCTTCCGTGGCAATTGTCGCCGCGACAAGATTCGGGGAAATTTGGTCAATGGGAATGTAAGTGCGGCGTCCTGCAGTGGGGTCAAGGATTTCGTAGAGCACCTGTCCATTGCGGTCGAGGATGCGCGTGGTTTCAAATTGAGAGGCACGTTCGCGCAAATCACCGATCTCGGGCAGAGTACTGGCGATCCTGTAATATTGATAGGTGAAATAGGAAACCGAACACAAGCCCACAACCAGCATGGCAAACGCAGAGATGATCAATCCGCGCAAGAGACAACCTGTATTGCTACGCCAATTAAAATTCCTGAAATTTATAGCACTGAGATCAAAGGCTGGTTTTGCAGGCGCAGGTGGCGGCGGAGTTTGCTGCGGTTGCTGTTGATGAACAGCCGCAGGGTGTTGACGTGCCGCGATCTGTTCATACGCAGCGCGGGTGACGCGCGTACCTTCCACATCTGTTTCGTCCACGCGGCGCGGAAGAGGCATATTGTTCTCATCCAAACGGGGACGGTAAAACGTGGGCGTCGCGCCAGAAGGCGGCGGCTCCACTGGCGTGTTGGATTTGTACTCCTGCCCTTGTGTCTCTTCTTCAGATTTTAAAAGTCGGCGTAATCGATCATTATCTTCGTTGCTCATGTTCACTCATTTCAAGAAAAACACAGACATGCCGATCTTCGACCAGCAAACCTGCAAATTAAAAAATTATTTCGGCTTACTCAAGACCAACAGATTCAAAGAACCGCGCTGGCATACTTCATCATTTTGGTTAAGAACTTCCACAGCAGCGATCAGCGAACCGCCGCCAATGCGCGGCAGAGCTTTGGTTTCTGAAACGGTCAATACGGCGTGGGCGGTATCGCCGATATAAAACGGTTTTACAAATTTCCATTCGTTGATCTCACGAAAAGCCAATACCGTGCCTTCGAGCAGACCTGTCTGCATGATCAACCCCAAAGAAATCGACATTCCCAACAATCCATGCGCAACGCGCTGACCAAATTGGGTCTTGCTCGCAAAAGCCGCATCGGTGTGGATCTGATTAAAGTCACCAGTAAGGCCGGCAAATGAAAAGATCGCATCTTCGCTGATGGTTCGGCCTGCAGTTTTTACGGTTTGTCCGATCGAAAACTCTTCAAAATAAAGTCCAGCCATGTTTTTTCTCCTCATTCAAAAAATTACCGTCAAGGCGTTGACAAGATTATACCTGTTTGACCTCTCACCCGTTCGCCCGTACAATTGCCCCTATGCGCGACTGGTCTTTAAGTCTCGGTGACCCGCTCCACCTTTCTCTAGCAGCGGATGCCCGTCTTTGCAAGCCCGATTACGTTAATGATCATATTTGGGAAGTGGAACTCGGTACCTCCGAGCCACCTGCAATTGCGCTGCAAACCACCTTCGGCTTACGGGCGCGCTCCATGCGCCTGTTTTTGCGTTTTACCGAAGACAACAACGTTGTTACAGACCCTAACACCTTTGTTACCAAACCGTCACTACGCCGCTTCTACCCAAACCTCCTAACCATCGATTTTGTTCCCCTCGAAAACCTGTTCGTAACCACAGATTTCTGGGTGCCCGAATCTCATGCGGTTGCAGGGCGCGTCACCCTCACAAACAAAAGCAACGCCGTACGCCAGATCAAACTGGAAGTATGTGCCATGCTCGCCCCGTTGGACGGCCAGTCCATCATCCCCACCCAACAACAACTCGTCAACATTCTCGCGGGACAAACCAGCGGAATCACGCCAGTCGTATTTATGACGGGTGGCCCGAAACATGGTCCTGGCCCCTATCCCTCGCTTCTTCTCGACGTTGAGCTGGGTCCCGGTTCCACACGCACATTAGCCTTCGCTGAAGCCGCTCTCGACACCATCCCCGAATCCTTTGAACTTGCCCGCCGCACCGTTGCCCGCGCCTGGGAAGCCGAACGCACCCGCATCGAAATGCTGGACGCCTCACAAGTGTTGGACATTCGCACAGGCGACCCCGATTGGGATGCCGCACTCGCCTTCAGCCAGAAAACCGCCCACGGATTATTCTTCAGCGGCAGCGATCATTTGCCAAATCCATCATTTGTGCAGGCACGTCATGCAGACCATGGCTTCTCGCGCAAAGGCGACGGCACAGATTACCCCCCCGCATGGAATGGACAATCTCTATTGGAGAGTTACTATCTCTCCAATATTTTGCACGGCGCACCGCAGGTTACAAAAAACCTGATCCTGAACTTCCTCTCCACGCAAAACGAAGACGGCGAAGTGGACGGTAAACCAGGCCTCGCCGCACAACGCGCCAAGATCATCGCCGCGCCCCTGCTCGCCAGCCTCACATGGAAATATTATCAAGTGACGCACGACGAAGATTTTCTGGCAGAGGTCTTCCCAAAATTATCCAAATTCTTCTGGTCATGGTTTTCTTCGGCGCATGACCGCAACCGCGACGGCCTGCCCGAATGGGATCACATTCTGCAAACAGGCTTTGACGATAACCCGATCTTCGATGTCTGGCATCCATGGTCGCAGGGTCTGGACATTTCACTCGTTCACAGTCCATCCCTTGAAGCGATGCTGTATCGCGAAGCGCAATCTCTCACCAGAATTGCCAGAAAACTTGGCAAGCCCGAAGATGAAACAGGACTCGTGCAGGCACAGGCTGAAAAAATAAGAGCATCCGTAGATGCCAGTTGGAATGCAAGCCAGAGTTTCTATTCCTACCGTGATCGTGAAACTGGCGCGGTTTCAAATGGCAAAGTGATCGCGAAGAAAAAGGGCGACGGCAGTATGCGCCCGAAATTCGAGTCTGAGGTGGCGGTCCGCTTGTTGATCGAGATCCAGACCAAAAGTCCAGCCGCGAAGCGCCCAGAAGTGGAGATCAGCGAATACTTCACCAAATCCAAGGGCGAGGTTGAAACCATTCTTGGTCATCAATTCCAATGGCGCACGGGCGGGCTGGTGGCAACGAGTCAAAATGTATACAACCGCATTGGGCGGATCACCGTCACTGGGTTGGATGAAAAAGATAAGATCAACGTCCGCATCATCGACACCACTGGCGAAGACATTACGCTGGCGCTGCCCATGTGGGCGGGGATTCCTGACAAACAAAAAGCATACGCATTGATCGGACGCAACATCATGACTGCGGACCGTTTCGACAGACCGTTTGGCTTGCCCTCGCTGCCGCTCTCTCCCGACCCCGAAGCGGATACTGTTTCGATGAGCGTTCACTTCCCGTGGAATCAATTGATCGGCGAAGGCTTGCTGGCATATGATTTTCGCGCCGAAACCACGAGGCTGACCGCGCACATGATGAACGCCGTCATTCAAAACTTAAAACAGAACCGCGCCTTCTATCAACGCTATCACGCCGAAAGCGGAGCAGGCATCGGGGAACGCAACGCACTGCAAGGACTCGCGCCCGTGGGGTTATTCATG
>JAVBXV010000214.1 GCA_030824405.1 Anaerolineales bacterium
CAGACCGTTTTCAAACCGCGGTGCTGGTCTGTTTTTTGGTGTCGGTTGCATGCACGGCAGCGGGCGCATGGGTTGGCGGAAAAAACCTGATCGCAAGAGAGAAAAAATAATTTTTCTTGCGTAAGTCTTCCATATCTCAAATCATCTATACCGCATGAATAACAGAACCATATCCCACATTATCGAACCACAACTTGTGATGGAAGGCGCGGGCGTTCTGCTAAGACGCTCCATTTCCCCACGTTCCAGCAACGAACAGGATCCCTTCCTGCTTTTCGATCATTTCGCCTTCAACAATCCAGTGGAAGGTCCCTTGCGCGGCTTCCCCATGCATCCGCACCGTGGCATTGAAACCGTCACCTACATGCTGGATGGCGTAACCAGCCATCGTGACAGCCTTGGCAACTCAGGCGAGATCGGCCCTGGTGACGTGCAATGGATGACCTCAGGCCGCGGCATTCTTCACGAAGAAATGCCACGCCGCAGCGCCAGTGGAAATATCGATGGCTTCCAACTGTGGGTCAACCTGCCCGCTGCGCAAAAAATGAGTCAGCCGCGTTATCAGGAAGTCAGCGCCGCCACCATTCCGCTCGTGGAAAAAGATGGCGCATCGATCCGCATCGTAGCAGGAGACGTAGACGGAATCCACGGGCCTGTGACCGAGATCGCTGCCTCGCCTCTTTACATGGACGTGAAGCTGGCTCCCGGCTCAACATTTACCTACCCGATTCCTCGCGGACATACCACTTTGGCATACGTCTTCGAAGGGACTGGCGAATTCTCAGGCGAGGTCGTGGAATCTGTCAGCATGGTGGTCTTCAACGATGACGGCGACCAGCTTGAGGTTAAGAGCGAAGCGGGCGTCCGCTTTATGTTGATCGCAGGCGCACCGTTCAAAGAGCCCATTGTCCCCTATGGGCCGTTCGTGATGAACACGGCCGAAGAAATTCAACAGGCCATTGCAGACCTGCGCAGTGGAAATTTCGTAAAATAGTTTTTTTAGAAATAAAAAGAGAGGCGCATTTGAAATGCGCCTCTCTTTTTATTTACCTTGATCGATCAGGGTCGTGAGACCGTCAAATTGTCGAACTTGACATGCACATCGCCTTCATCGAAAGAACTGATGAAGAAACCGAAACTGCCCGAGTTAAGCGCCGAATTGCTCGCTTCGCCCAGCAACTGGTCATTAACGTAAAACTCGATCGTGTCGCCAATTGCAACAACCTTTAAATGGTTGGTCTGGTAACCCGTCTTGATCGCAGAAGAAGTATTCCAGTCCACAATGAATTGGGGTTCCTCATAATTAAAGCCATCGAGGGTCATTACATAATAGCCATCTGCTGAAATGGAAAAATTGTAAAATTCATCCGTGCCTTCGTTGTAACGAAAGACCACGCCAAATGCATTATTTTCAGGGCCGCCAACGGTGGTAGCATCTACATCAAGAACAAAATCAGAGAGTACCTCTCCTTCACAAACTGTCCATGCGATAATGCTGGGAGTTTTGACCAGCATGTGAAATTCTTCATTCTCAACATAACGTTCCACATCGTCTGTCTTATTTGTTGCAAAGCAACTGGCCCTGTCGAAAACACTTTCTTCAAATAAAGAACTTGGAGTAGGTGAAGGAAGCGGCGTGGACGTAGGCACGGGCGTGAACGTGGGCACAGGAGTTGGCGTGGCAACAAAGCTGGATACTGCAGAGCAGGCCAATGTTCCCAATGCGAGAAGAATTACAGCAAACAAAAGGGGTTTATTCGATTTCATTTTTTCTCCTTTAAAAGCTATGTTTTAAACATTATACTCGCACATATTTATCTGTAATACCACTAAAAATGGAGAAAACAAAAAATGCCAACCGAAGTTTTATATGGCCCGCGCCTTGGGCGGCAGGGCACACTGCGCCTCGGATGCAGTGCCATGCTTTTTGACAAAACGCACGAAAAAGTACTGCTGACCCAACGCGCAGATAATGGACGTTGGTGCCTGCCTGGCGGAGTGATGGAATCTGGAGAAAGCGCCGCCGAAGCATGCAAACGGGAAGTTTTGGAAGAGACTGGTCTCAAAGTCCGCGCAACACGGCTGGTCGGCGTATATAGCAATCCAGATCAATTGGTTATCTACCCTGATGGGAACAAGGCGTTCTTCGTCTCGCTTAGTTTTGAAGTGGAATTGATCTCGGGCGAATTGGGCTTGAGTGATGAAACCACCGCAGTTGGCTATTATTCGGTGCAGAAAATGGAATCCATGCCAATGCACGGTGAGCACAAAAACCGCGTTGAAGATGCATTACTCGGCGGGGATCCGTTCATCAAATAAAAATCAACCTTAAGTAAGGCCTGTGAAACACAACCTACCTGTTAAACTTGTGTTTTGACAATAAACTTTACTGGAGGATGTATGATCAATAATATTTCGGATCGTTTTTACAAATGGACAAAAGGCTGGCTCATCTTCGTCCTATTTCTGCTGGATGCGTTCTTTGGTGGCTTTTTGCTGCCACTCATCCAGGGCATGATGCAGGACGGTCAAGGCGGCGTATTACCGCTGGATTTGATGATGTTCTCAAGCCCCGAAAAAATATTTGGCATGATCGAAAGATACGGCGAGTTTGGGCGTCCGTTCTATCGCAACGTTGAATTAACTATTGATATCGTTTATCCCATTGTCTATCTATTCTTCTTCGGGCTTCTAATCTCATGGCTTTTCCAGCGCGGGTTCACCCCCACCAGCCCAATGCGCAAACTCAACATCTTGCCGCTTGGCGCCTGGGCTTTCGATCTGATCGAAAATGTGATGATCGTAATTTTGCTCTCGATCTTCCCATCCCAGCCCACCGCCCTCGCGTGGATCTTGATCCTGCTCACTCATATCAAATGGTTGTTTGCAGGCGCAAGCATTTTGATGATCCTTGTTGGCTTTTTCATGGCGATCAAGAACGGTTTCAAAAAACAGGAATGATCTTTATAAAAAAATTGGGAGCTTAGGCTCCCAATTTTTTTATATTCGCAACCACCAAATGCCTGTACATTCAGGCAAAATAACCCACTTGTTATTTTTTATTTTGTCTCCCAATTCATCTCCAAAGAAAAATCGTGAAAGGAATTCGGCCTCCTCCACAGACTGAAATTTATAGTCTGTGCGGATCCATTTATTTTGGAATCCGACTTCTTCCAGCCAGGGATAAAAATCCTTGAGATGTTCCAACTCAATCGGCGACTCATTCCCTGTGCCCAGCGATTCATACAAAACAATAAAGCTGCTCGGTCTTAATACGCGCTTCATTTCGCCCAGCCATTTTTCCAACTCCACCCGCCACGATTCAGGATTCCACACGGCGAGATAGCTCAAACTCCAGCCAGAAACCACAAGATCAGCGGACGCATCATCCACAGGCAATTGACGATGATCGGCAACATCTACCTGCCAATTGGTCAGCCCGCTGGCGGTGAATTTTTCACGGCAGACCCGCAGCATTTCCTCAGAAATATCAAAGGCGCGGACATGGTCCACGTGCGGGGCGAGCATGCAGGCCAATCGTCCAGTGCCAGCTCCGAGGTCCAGAACGATGCGGTTTTCCAAGGATGTGATCTCATGCAGCGATTTCATAATATTTCCCTGATAATCCTCGCGCGCGATCAAGGCCTCGTATTTATCCCCTTCTGTTTTGTAGATCTCTTCTTGTGTAGGCATGCGGCAATTATAATATGCACCATGAATCAACTCTCCCCTTCCGCACAGAAAATTCAAAATTTATTAAACACACTTGGTTATGACTATGTCGTGATCGAACATGCCGAGTCCACGCGCACTGCGTTGGAGGCGGCCGAGCGCGCAGGCTGTGAGCTCGGACAGATCGTAAAGTCTTTGATCTTTCGCGGCAAAACAAGCGGCAAACCCATTCTAGTTCTGACAAGCGGAGCCAACCGTGTAGACGAAAAACTGATCAGCGAATACGCAGGCGAATCCATTGGACGCGCAGATGCAGATTTTGTGCGCCAGGTGACAGGTTTTGCGATCGGCGGCATACCGCCTGTTGGGCACATTGAAAACATGGAGACCTATCTTGATGAAGACTTTCTACAATTCAAGGTCATCTGGGCGGCAGCGGGTACGCCCAATGCCATCTTTGAATTAAAGACCGAAGACCTGCAAAAGATGACAGCGGGAAAAGTAGTGAAAGTTAAACCGTAGCAAAAATATGAAAACAAAAAGAGGCTGGAAAATTCCAGCCTCTTTTATATATTTACGCAAACTACGGCACGGGCACAAAGCCAAGAATGGTCGTTGGGTATTTGTCAGTTGCCATTAGGAAGCCGCGCTCATCCAGAAGGACCAGCCCTTCCCAATTATTGATATCTTCCCCAAGGGAGAGCAGCACAGGCGGCGTCTCTGCAAGTGTGATGCCAGATTCAGAATACTGAAATTTCACAAGACGCTCCACCTGATCAAACTCGGCATGGGTTGCGCCAGTGCCAAATTTTTCCACCACAGGGTCTGAGGTAGGCGCCAGTTCTGTGTCACCTGGGAAGAAATAGTTGACCGCCCAGAATTCGTTCTCTGTCTGTGCAAGAGCTGTATCTGTTAAACGATATTCCAAATTATCCAGCGGGATGGTTCCCAGAGATTTCAAGTCAAAATCAAAGACGTGCGCAACGGGGTTTGGATTATATATCTCACCGTTGACCTCATAAAAAGTGAGAATACGATCATCCAGCACCAATAAGGCTTCATCTGATTTATTCGCAATGTTATCCTGTGAAGCGATCTCCGCAAGATTAGACACATCCAGATACAGCACGGCCATGTCTGGGCTTATGATGCCTGAGATCAGGTAACCCTTCATGTCATCCGCAGTGTAACCAGATTCGATCGTCATAAAGATGCGCGGGCCTGAAAAACCGATAGATTCGAAGCCGCCATAGCTGGGAATAGTATCCGCCAACTCGGGAGCAACCAACTGAATGGGCCGAGGTTGAAGCGGTTCTTGAGTCTTTCCATCCAAATAATTTAGAATTTCCTCTTTGGGGATGTAATAGAGAAAGCCATCGCCTTTTTCATCAAAAATATTTGGGTATTGGGGCATCAGGATCAAGTTATCGCCATACCAGGCCAGCCCCGAAATCTCAGCCTTCGCATCTGCCAGCGGACCAGCGATTTGAATTTGAGTAACAGGCTGTTCAGCCAGAGTAACATTCCCCGCGCCTGCGCCCATTCCCTTTGCAAGATAAAATACAAGAATAAATACCCCAGCCAACACTGCTAAAACGATCCAAAAACTTTTCTGTTTCATATTAAAGCCTCCATTTAGATTGGAACGGGATTATATTCGCAACCAACCGCCACAGAAAGCGTTTTAGCTTAAAATCTTCAACACTCAGTAAAGGAAATATAGCTATGGGACAATATTTTGCTCTGGATTATGTTGGACAGCCTTTTCAGCTCTTCGGCACGGCACACCTGACCGCGCTCGCCATTATCACTCTCTTTTGCTTTTCGCATTTATATTTTCGCAAGCTATGGGGCGAAAAAGAAAAAAAGATCGTGCGCTGGGTCTTTGCGATTGCCATCGTGGTGAATGAATCAGCCCTACATATCTGGTCAGTCTATTGGGGCATCTGGGATATTCAAACCATGCTTCCACTTCACATGTGCGCCGTCCTGATCTGGTCATCCGCGTATATGCTCGTTACAAAAAACTATACGATCTACGAAATGGTGTACTTTATTGGGCTTGGCGGAGCGATGCAAGCCGTACTCACGCCTGCTGACGCGGCAGCTTATAACTTTCCGCATTTTCGCATCATGCAAACCTTTATCGCACACGGGCTATTAATCAACATTGCCATCTATATGACAGTTGTCGAAG
>JAVBXV010000254.1 GCA_030824405.1 Anaerolineales bacterium
GGTTTGTAAAATCTCGTCACCTTTGAGCGTGCCTTCAACTTGATTGCCGCCATATTTCGTGTGTGTCAAAACAACTTCGCCGTTCGGGTCGATGATGTGAATTTTATTTTCAGCGGGCGTCTTGCCCACGTCAAATGTTGGCAGGACGATGTAAATATTTTTCTCTTTCGCAATTGCAGACACTTCCATCATCAAGCTTTCCACCTGATCGGAATATCCCATGCCCGCGCCTTCCTGCAAGACAACGATGTTCGCGCCTTCATCTGCCAACTTGCGAATTTGATCCACTTCCTGCGCATGCAGTTGATCTATATCCTGACGAAAACCCGCCTCCTCCCCCGCGTTGAGTTGACCCATCAGCGCAGACATTTTCCCAGCTTGAAGAGAGAACCCAGCGATCTGTGCAGACTGTTCAGCCTGCGGCGCGAGCAGAGTCCGCCCGAAGCCAAGACCAAGGATGAGGACGAGCAAACAGGTAAACGCGAGAGAGAGGCGTGTGAATTTGAATCCGCTTTCCCAAAGATGATTCATCAAACTCGCGAACCAACTGACCACGAATGTGATTCCCCATAATCCAGTGACAGATGCGATCTGCATGACTGCGAGGAAGCCCTGCTGCGAATATGCGCCCGCGCCGAATGTGCCGAAGGGACTGCCCGTCGATGAGAAAAAATCCATGGCGGTGGCGGCGATGGGGTAGATGAGCGTGAGCCATGCGGACGAACCGAAGCGGCGATAATAAATGCGGTCGATCACGTAGGGCAGCAAGCCGAGCGGCGCGGTGAATAAAAAGAAGATCGGCTCAACGATGGGGTTGATGCGGCTCATGGCGGTTGCGCCGCTCCATGAGATGATGGTGGGGATGGCAGTAACCAGCCAGAGCAAAAGGAAGTTGCGCCCTGCCTTGTCGCTGTCGCGGAAGAAACGCATGATCAGGATCGGCGCGATCCACGCGGCGAGCGGAATGTTCCATTTGCCGCCAATGAAGAGACTTAATATGGATGCCAGTGCGAGCCAGAGATAACGAATGTTTTTGTTCATGAGGTACTCCTATTTTTTTGATGTCAAGTAGGTTCATTTTATGGATTCGTCACTTCCTTCGCATCGGCCATTTCGCACAGAAAAACAGTTCAGGTGGACACTGTCCATTTGGACAATATCAATACGGGGCGGCTTGCAGTAGAATCAAATTATGGAAACTTCATCCAACAGCCAGGATCAATTCGTAGGATTTCCCTTTTATATTTTCATTTCCCTTCTGCTGGGAACGCTGGCTGTGTTTGCCACACTGGCGCTGCTGGAGTCGTCTCCGCTTTTCACTGCCGTTCTTTATGCCGTGCTTTTTGCTGTTCATATTGGCATGTACTGGTTTAACCTGAAACAAGTTCAAAATACGAAATGGTGGTTTTTTTATTACCCAGCCCAAACCATTTTGATCATTGTGTTGGTTGCGCTTTCCTATAATACGAATTTTGGCACCACCATTTTGGGGTCACTGGGTATTTGCATGATCGGCGAGTCGCTTGGCTACTGGGGGAATACGAAACGCTCCCTGTTTTTGGGTTTGTTCTATTTTGCGTTGATCGTGGTGCTGCTTTATTTTTTGGTTGGCAGCAGCCAGTTGTGGATTGCCATCACCAATTTACTGATCAACGGCGGATTCATTGTTTTATTCATGGTGGTGTTGAACCAGCAATTGGCAGAAAGACAAAGAGCGGTGGAGCTTGCCGAGACCCTTGAAAGCGCAAACGCCAAACTGGCCGCGTATGCCGCAAAGATCGAATCATTGACTTTGCAGAATGAACGTCAACGCATGGCGCGGGAGTTGCACGATACGTTGGCGCAAGGCGTGGCGGGGCTCGTCCTGCAATTGGAAGCGGTCAAGGCACATCTTGGCGCGAACCGAAGCGAACGCGCATCCGCGATCATCGAGCAGGCGCTCACGCGTGCGCGCAGTACACTCGCTGAATCCCGCGCCGCAATCGATGACCTGCGTGCCGCACCTGTGAATCTTTCCGAATCGATTCGTGAGCGGGTGGAACGTTTCAAACAGGCAACAGGCATTCCCTGTGAAGCAGAGATCTCTGTGAATGAAAATCAACTCCCCGCTGAAACGATCAACCACGCCCTGAACATCCTCGACGAATTGCTGACGAATATCGCCCGCCACGCACAGGCAACGCAAACATACATGAAATGGAATATTCAAAATAAAAATCTCGAACTCGAAGTCCGCGATAATGGCAAAGGCTTTAATGTGAAGCAGGAATCAAAAGGACATTACGGCCTGATCGGAATGCACGAACGCGCACGGCTTACAGGCGGCATGCTTTCCGTTGAATCGGGCGCAGGCGGCACATGCGTTCAGTTCATCGTGGGGATGTCATAATGATACGCGTGATGATCACCGACGACCATCTTATTGTCCGCGAAGGGCTGCGGCTGATCCTTGAAACTGCCGACACGCTCGAAGTCGTTGGCGAAGCAGTGGACGGCGCGGAGTGTTTGCGTCTCGTGCCCGAACTCGCGCCCGATGTGATTCTCATGGACCTGCAAATGCCGCGCATGGACGGCATCACCGCCATCGAGCATCTGCGCCGCGACCATCCTGAAATCGCGATCGTGATCCTCACCACTTACAACGAAGATGACTTGATGATCCGCGGGCTGCAATTGGGCGCGCGTGGATATTTGCTCAAAGATACAAGCCGCGAAAATTTACTGGATACGATCCACGCCGCTGCGAAAGGCGAGACGCTGCTCAAGCCAGAGATCCTCGCCCGCGTGCTCGCGCCTCAGTCTGCGCCGAAGCCTGCTTCTGTTTCTCAAAACGAATCCACGCTGACAGAGCGCGAACTCGAAGTGTTACAGTCTGCGGCGAGGGGCGAACGCAATAAAGAGATCGCCTATAAATTAGACATCACCGAGCGCACCGTCAAAGCGCACCTTGCCAGCATTTACCAAAAATTCGGCGTGGACTCGCGTGCCGCTGCGGTGGCAGTTGCCGCGCAAAAGGGATTGTTGGGGTAAGATCATTTACAAGCCTGGGGGAGTTGCAGTTTATTAATTCTGTATACATGTATCTCAAAAGTGTCATCCTGAGCGATAGCGAAGGATCTCTACCCCCGTTGCAAGAGACCCTTCGGTCGCGAAGAACGCTCCCTCAGGGTGACACGGTATGACGGGTGTAGTACTGATGACCTTGTGTGCTTTGGTACCTTTGGCGGTTGAATTCCATTCGCGAGCCTGTATTATTGTTATTGAAAAGGAGAATATTTTATGAATAAAAATAAAATGATGACAGTGTTTTTGCTGATGGTTTTACTGTCAGCCTGTAACCTGCCTTCTGGTGCGCCGAACCAACCGTCCGCGCAGACTGAAACGCCGACACCACTTTTTCCCGTGTTGACTGAGACTCCATCCTCCACACCTTTGCCGACTGAAACTTTACCGCCCACGTTGACATCGACCCCAAGCGTCCCGATCGCGTGGCCATCGGATAAAGGCGTGAACTGTCGTTACGGCCCCAGCACAGATTGGTCTGCGGTGGGCGCTTTGTTGGTAGGCGAAACCGCCACCATTCAAGGCAGGAATGCGGATTCATCCTGGTGGTATGTGGTGACCGTGGGCAACCCGGGCAGCCCATGCTGGGTGGCCGCGAGTGTAACGTTGACCGCGGGCAACCTGTCGAATTTGCCAGTCATCGCTGCGCCAGTGGCGAAGGTGACCGATGTGAAGATCAAGCTGGATCCGAAGACCATCAGCCTGCCAGGTTGTATGGGCCCTGTGCAGTCGATCAAATTTGAAGGCACCATTTCGGTCAATGGGCCGACCAAGGTGAAATGGTATTTTGAAACACAGCAAGACGGTGCGAAGCCGAGCGAGACAACGAACTTTAATTTTGCAGACACCAAGAAGGTGGAAAGTTCCTTCACACCTTCTCCTTCAGCGGGCTCGTTCTGGGTGCGCCTGGTTGTGGTGGAGCCCAACGGGAAAACGGCTGAGGCGAGTTACAAGATCGAATGTCCGTAGTTGTGAATGCTGACCCGAAAATATAATGGGTCTCAAAATTGAACACAGGCCAATGCTGATAAAGTATTGGCCTGTGTTTTTTATTTGGTGAAATTTGCGCCGCAATGACGAAGTTGGCGGAGAAAAATAAAAAAAATTTAATTTTCTCCGCTGTAATTCGCTGTAGAATGTATTAAAAGGAGTTGCTATGAATGCGATGACAAATCCTGAGGGGAAGGCCGCGTGGCAGAAGATCGTTGCTGTGTATTCCCGCCCTGATCTGCCGCGCAGCATATGGCAAATTATCAATACACTGGTGCCGTTTTTTACGCTGTTCTATCTTTCGATGCGCAGTGTGGAGATTTCGTTTTGGCTGACCCTGCCGCTCTCGATTCTCACGGCTGGATTCATGGTGCGGGCCTTCATCATCTTCCACGATTGCGGACATGGTTCATTCTTCAAATCGCAGCGGGCAAATGATCTGCTGGGAATCCTCACCGGGCTGCTGGCCTTCACGCCCTATTACCGTTGGAAGCATGAACATGCCATTCATCACGCCACTTCTGGCGATCTGGACCGCCGCGGCGTTGGGGATGTGTACACGATGACGGCGTTGGAATATCTTGGCTCACCGTGGTGGAAGCGGTTGGGGTATCGCGTGATGCGTAACCCACTTGCGCTGTTCGTGATCGGGCCGCTGCTCGTGTTTGTGATCGCAGAGCGGTTTCCGCCTGCGAAGGGAAAACGCGAAATTGCCAGCGTCTGGTGGACAAACCTGGCGTTGACGGGGATTGTGACTGCCATGATATTTTTCTTCGGGTGGCGCGCCTATGTGACCGTCCAACTGCTGGTGTTATTCTTTGGCACTTCGGCTGGGATCTGGTTGTTTTACGTTCAGCATAATTTTGATGGCGTGTATTGGGAACGCCATAGCCGATGGAATTATTTCGAGGCCAGTATGATGGGCAGTTCATTTTATAAACTCCCTGCCATATTGCAGTGGTTCAGCGGCAACATCGGCTTTCACCATATCCATCATCTGGGAGCGAAGATCCCCAATTACAATCTGGAAAAAGCCTATAAAGAGAATCCAGTATTTCACATTGAGCCGTTGACTTTGCGCTCCAGTTTGAAAAGCTTGAAGTGGCGCGTATACGATGAGGCCAATCATCGGTTGGCGGGCTGGGAGGCGCTTAAGCAGTATCGTCAAAAGTCAACAACTGCTTGAGTCTGCTTGCGCTTCTTTTATTCATGATAACTAGCAGGAGGATCCCATGAAACATTATAAGTATCTTATTGTTGGCGGCGGCATGACC
Organism: Anaerolineales bacterium; assembly: GCA_030824405.1. Classification (GTDB taxonomy): domain Bacteria; phylum Chloroflexota; class Anaerolineae; order Anaerolineales; family Villigracilaceae; genus Villigracilis. The sequence continues at coordinate 5,328 of JAVBXV010000254.1, forward strand.
GCGGACGCGGCTGTGCGCGGGATCCGTGAACGGGATGAGCATGGTTCGATCGGCATGATCAGCTCCGAAACAGAGATGCCCTACAGCCGCCCGCCGTTGACAAAGGGAATGTGGAAGGGACGTCCCTTTGAGAAGATCTGGTGCGGCACGGATAAATACGATGTGGACTTTCACCTCGGTTGTACCGTGGTGAAGATCGAGACGGCAGGGAAATGCGTGCGTGACCTTGAGGGGGATGAGTATGGATACGATAAATTACTGCTTGCCACGGGCGGGTCTACTGTGCGGCTGCCGTTTGGAAGCGACGATATTATTTACTATCGAACGCTCAAGGATTATCAACGTCTGCGGGCATTGACTGAACATTGTGAACGCTTCCTTGTGATCGGCGCAGGGTTTGTTGGTTCTGAGATTGCGGCGGCATTGCGGATGGCGGGCAAGCAGGTGTCGATGGTCTTTCACGGAAATTCCATTGGTGAGAATATCTACCCCTCAGACCTTGCGAGG
>JAVBXV010000072.1 GCA_030824405.1 Anaerolineales bacterium
TTCAAAATGAATGGAATGCGGCTGTCGATGCTGCGATATTTGGTGAATTGCAAATCCCAGTAATTGGCAATGTCCACGCTGCGGTTTTGAATTCAGCCGAACTGGCACGTGCAGACATCAAAGCACAGATGCAATCCCGCGTGCGTTGGACAGAAACTGTCCAGGCTCTTACGGGGCAGGGGATCAATACTTTTGTAGAAGTTGGTACTGGCACAGTGCTGGGCGGTTTGATCAAGCGCATTGCCGCTGACGCAGTTAACTTTCCTTTAGGAACCCCACAAGACTTTACAGCATTGGAGTAACGATCGTGAAAAAGTGGCTCGGGTTCGTCTTTCTTTTATTGGTTGTTGCCTGTGAACCCGTTGGCGGGGTGGTGGTGGATTATCCACAGTCTGTGACGCAGATCTCGTTTTACGCGTCAGACACGCCTCCGCCGTTCATTATCCCTGTTACAGAAACCCCCAATATTATTATCCCCATTACAGAAACGCCGATTTTCATTGAGCCGTTTCCTGTAACCGATACGCCTGCTTTCATCCCTGCGGCGAAATGGTGGGAAGTGTATTTTACTGATCCACTAATCATTAATAACCCTGATGTGATTGCTGGTTCCATTGAAGAGAAGTTAATTGAACTGATCAATAATGCTCAAACAAGCATTCATATTGCATCTTTTGAATTCAACCTTACCCCTGTTGCAGAAGCCTTGATCGTTGCCAAGTCTCGCGGCGTGGACGTGAAATGGATCACAGACGATGAGAATGGTCTGGAGTATGACATCCAGCCTGGGCGTGGACAATTTACATTGATGGCCGCAGCAGGCATCGAGCTTAAGGATGATGCGGGCCGATCCGCTTTGATGCATAATAAATTCTGGATCTTCGATCAGCAGATCGTGTGGACGGGCTCCACAAATATCACGGTCAACGGAATTTTTAAGCAGAATAATAATGTGCTGGTCATGCGCTCGCCTGAAATGGCTTACATCTACGAACGCGAATTTCAGGAAATGTGGAATGGACAGTTTGGGCCGCGTGCGCCTTCCACGATTAATAATCAGTGGGCAATTGTAGATGGGACGCCGATCCAGGCTTTGTTTTCTGCAGAAGATAAAGTGGTCAGTAATTTGATCGCGTTGGTCAATGATGCTCAGGTGAGCATCCGTTTTCTTGCTTTTAGTTTTACCGATTATCCACTTGCGCAGGCAATGATCGACCGTGCAAAAGCGGGCGTGGATGTGAAAGGTGTCTTTGAAACATTTGGAAGCAACAGTCCGCGTTCTGAATTGAAAACTTTTTGGTGCGCAAGCGTGCCTGCGCGGCAGGATGGTAATGGAAGTTTTTTGCACAACAAGATCATTATTGTGGATAACACCATTGTTGCAACGGGTTCGCTGAATTACTCTTCGAATGCGGATGAAGGCAACGACGAGAATGTAGTGATCCTGGAGAATGCAGAGATCGCTGCTTTGTACCTGCAGGAATTTGATAAATTATGGAACCAGGCTCGTGACGTGGAGGCGGGCCTGTTCACTTGTGAATAGTGGCGCAAACGGTGTAGTATAATGGCTGTATGAATGCTTTGCCTGGCAACTCGTTTGTCAGCGCCGCTTTCCTGCGGTTATGAAAGTGTATCTGGTCAGTGCAGTTTATGCCTGACCAGATTTTTTTATTTTTCCAGGAGACTTCATGAAACTTAGCAAACTTGCCGTTGAAATTGCAGAATCGCCGACCTTTGCCTTGAACGAAGAGGCGCGTTTACTTCGTGAACGCGGGGAGGCAGTCATCAATTTGGGAATTGGGGAGCCCAAAAATAAAACGCCCATTGCCGCAGTGTTGGCTTCTGGCGCAAAGTTAACCAGTGGGGAAGTGAAGTATTGTCCGCCTGACGGAATGCCAGCCATGAAGAAGGCTGTCATCCGCTACACGGAGGAAAATTACAACCGCCTCGTTTCTCCCGAAAACGTGATCATCACCAACGGGGCAAAACAATCACTCTTCAACATTTTCTACTCAGTTTTAAACCCACAGGACGAAGTGATCGTGATCGCTCCGTATTGGGTTTCTTATACTGAAATGATCAAAATGTGCCTGGGAATTCCCGTTGTGGTCACCCCTGAAGACGGTACCTTTATTCCAAATTTTGCTGAAATTGAACGCGCGGTAACTTCATCTACACGCGCGATCATTGTTAATAGCCCAAATAATCCATCTGGTGCGATCTATCCGCCAGAGTTGATCGAAAAGATCGTGGCGATGTGCGAGAAAAAGGGCATCTACATGATCTGTGATGACATCTATCACAAGCTTACTTTTGACGGAAATGTAGCTGCACCTGCCTATCAATTCACGAAAAACGACGTGGAAAATACGCATGTTATTGTTGTGAATGGGGTTGCTAAATTGTACGGCATGACAGGCTTCCGCATTGGTTGGGTGGTCGCGCCGCGTCAACTGATCAAGGTGATGACCAACGTCCTCGCACAAACAACGTCCTGTGTTTCTCCGCTTGCACAGGCTGCTGCTGAAGGTGCGCTGAACGGCTTACAGTCTGTGGTGGAAGCGTTGCGTCTGCAAATTCAAAACAACCGCGATGTGGTTCTGCAGGAGATGATGACCTTTAATGGCGCGCGTCTCATCCGCCCGCAAGGGACATTTTATGCGCTGCCCGATCTGCGGGCTTTCAATGGGAATTCAGTTGAATTGTCAAAATTCCTTTTGAAGAAAGCATTGGTGGTGACCGTGCCTGGCAAGGAGTTTGGCATGGAAGGATATATTCGCATCTCGTTCGCGGGGTCTGTCAAAGACGTGACCGAGGGAATCACCCGCATCAAATGGGCGCTCGATGCCACAAGCCCGAATGAAATTTATATCGGCGATAAAAAGATGATCCGCGATTGGATGTGAAACCATGAATAATCTTCTCAATATCAAAACACCCGCTGAATCCATTGCCCAGGCTCGCAAGGCAGATTACAACCTTTCGAATCAAGGGGTTACCAACTTGCGCCTGGGGTATTGGAATTTACCCACTGAAGCATTGGTGGAAGAAGCTTCTTTCCGTGGTGAAGGTTCTCTGGTTGCTGGTGGACCATTTGTAGCCAGCACAGGCAAACATACGGCACGCAGTGCGAATGATAAATTTGTTGTACGCCACACTGATTCAGAAAATAATATTTGGTGGGGAGTGTACAACCGCCCTTTTGCAGAAGAGAAATTTGAAGAGCTGTACGCCCGCATGTTAGGCTTCGTGCAAGGCAGGGACATGTTCGTTCAGGATGTGTACGCAGGTGCTGATGAAGCCTATCGTTTGCCTGTTCGCATTGTAACCGAGCTTGCCTGGCACAGTCACTTTGCGCGCAACATGTTCATTCTTCCGCAATCGCTGGAGGAATACAAACGCTTCGTGCCTGAGTTTACGATCATGGCTATGCCGTCATTCAAATCCATGCCTTCTGTGGACGGCACCCAAAGTGAGACATTCATCGTCCTGTCTTTTGAAAAGAAACTTGCTATCGTTGGTAATACTGCGTATGCGGGTGAGATCAAGAAATCAGTGTTCACGATTCTGAACTATCTCCTGCCTTTGGAAGGTGTGCTGTCCATGCATTGCTCTGCCAACGTAAACCCAAATGACGCAGATGATGTAGCGCTATTTTTTGGATTAAGTGGAACGGGCAAGACTACACTTTCTGCTGATCCAAATCGCCGCCTCATTGGTGACGATGAACATGGCTGGAGCGATAACGGCGTTTTCAACTTTGAAGGCGGATGCTACGCAAAGGTCATCGGGTTGTCTGAAGCGGCCGAGCCTGAGATCTACGCAACGACCAAACGCTTTGGCACGATCCTGGAAAACGTCCCATTTGACATGGTCACACGCAGTATCGATCTTGATGACGATACGATCACTGAAAACACGCGCGCATCCTATCCGCTTGAATTCATCAACAACGCCATGCCAGAAAAGCGTGCAGGGCATCCAAAGAACGTCATTCTGCTCACTTGTGATGCTTCGGGTGTCATGCCGCCGATCGCACGTTTGACTGCAGATCAGGCGTTGTACCAGTTTATCTCGGGGTATACCTCCAAGATCGCTGGCACAGAAGTTGGGCTCGGAAAAGAACCCGAGATCACTTTCAGTGCCTGTTTTGGCGGCCCGTTCATGGTGCATCATCCTTATAAATATGCGGAGCTGCTCAAGAACAAAATTGAGCGGTACGGTGTCACTTGCTGGCTGGTCAACACTGGCTGGGTAGGCGGGCCGTATGGCATAGGGAAGCGTATTTCCATTCGATACACACGTGCTTTGCTCAATGCGGCACTCAATGGGAAACTCGCCGATGTGAAATATAAGAAAGATCCCATCTTTGGCTTTGAAGTTCCGATGACCTGCCCAAATGTACCCGATGATGTGCTTGACCCGTCCATTTCCTGGCATGACAAGAAGGAATACGACAGACGTTATCGTGATCTGGCCATGCGTTTTGTGCAGAATTTCGGAAAATTCACCGATGGTACGCCCAAAGAAGTGATAGAGGCAGGCCCGAAGTTGTAGAAAATAAGCAGCCCTAAAAAACGCTGACCGATGCATAAAAGCAAAGGTCAGCGTTTTCTGTGTTAATCCGCTGGAGTGTATAATTCACGAAACTTAAAGTAGAGATGACCATGACCGAACAGACACCTTCTTCGCCAGCAAAAAACATTCTTTGGGTGGATTTTATTCGCAGTATCAGCATATTTCTTGTGATCGTTATCCATACCGCAGGGCCGCTGCTCTATCAATGGGAGGATATTTCCATATCGAATTGGATGGCGGGGAATTTCTATAACGCTTTTGCACGTGTATCCGTCCCGTTGATGTTTATGGTCAGTGGATATCTACTCCTCGGAAAGCAGGAAAGCATTTCGGCTTTTTATCTTAAGCGATTCCGTAAGGTCATTATTCCTTTTCTGGTCTGGTCGGTTTTTTATCTGGTCTGGGAAAATGGTTATGGGAATTACACTTTTTTCAACGCGATCAAGGCAGTTATCTATAGCATTATCACAACCCCCGCGTCATTTCACATGTGGTTTTTATATGAACTGCTGGCCATCTATCTCTTTGTTCCGCTGATACGGGTATTCATTGCCTCTGCAGAAGATATCCATCTTTGGTATTTCGCGGGCATCTGGTTCCTGTTTGGCCCTGTGGTGGAAATGATCCAGCATGTTCTGAATATAAGTGTTGCAATTAATCTTGGCTTTTTTACAAGCTACATTGGTTTCTTTGTGATCGGGTATCTGCTTGGAAAACTGGATTTTTCGAACAAAATAATTTGGATTTCAGGGTTGGCGTATCTTGTTCTTGGCGGCTACACCATATATGCAACTTACACTCTTTCCGCAAACGCAGGCGACTACGTCCAGTATTATTATTGGTACACACGCATTAATATCGTCCTGATGTCTTTCTCTGCTTTTGTGCTGTTGAAGAAATGGGGAGAAATGATCACCAGTCCATTCGCTGAGCGATGGTTTAAATCCTTTGCCAAAGCGAGTTTTGGTATTTATCTTGTTCATGTGCTGGTGCTGGTCTATCTGAAAAGAATGAGCATCACCGCATTCCTTGAACCTACGATATTTATAATTCCAGCCGTTTCATTGCTTATCATGCTTATTTCGTGGGGGCTTGTAGCGATCATCCAGCGAATCCCCATTTTGCGCGAAACAACCCCATAAAAAACAGTCCCGCATGTGATTGCGGGACTGTTTTGATCTCTACTTGTACACAGGGCTTGAAATTT
>JAVBXV010000239.1 GCA_030824405.1 Anaerolineales bacterium
CAGGGACGTATTGCAAGCACAATTGACGAAGCCAAGGCACTTCTGGAAAAACGTGATCTTGAATTAATGGAGAACACCGTCAATGCAGCAAAGGATCATTTGCGCAACTTGGTGAAAGGAAAAATTGGACTAGTTGGTTTTTCGATGGGCGGGGGGTGGGCGTTGGAAATCGCCTCCACTACCCCAGAGCAAATCGCAGCGACAGTTCTTTTTTATGGCAATGGAGATGCAGAGTACGCAAAGATCACGTCAAAAGTGATGGGGCATTACAGCGACAACGATGAATGGGAACCCAACGAATTTGTGGAGAGCACATTCGCAGAGTTGAAAAAAGCTGGCGTGGATGCAACGCTTCACATCTACCCTGGAGTTGCCCATTGGTTCGTTGAGTCTGACCGCCCCGAATTTGACCCCGCCGCTGCGCAACTGGCATGGGAGCGGACGTTCGAATTCTTGAAGAAAAATCTATAAAACTCCAACATCTCCCTCACAATGGGAGATGTTCCTTTAATAGTACAATTGGCGCGCAGTACTATCTCTTTCTATTTACTGGAGTATTCCTATGGCAGAAAATTTTGATCTTGTTGTGATCGGTGCAGGACCTGCGGGATATGTCGCCGCGATCCGTGCCGCGCAATTGAAGCAGAAAGTCGCGATCGTGGACAAGCAATGGATGGGCGGCGTATGTTTGAATGTGGGCTGTATCCCATCGAAGTCCCTGCTCAAAAACGCGGAAGTGGCACACACTCTGCGCGAACGCGGCAAGGATTTTGGTTTCACCTTTGAGAATCTAAAACTGGATTATGGTGTGGCGGTCAAACGTTCGCGCCAGAATTCAGACAGATTGACCAAAGGCGTTGGCTTTTTGATGAAGAAAAACAACATTGCCGTGTTCATGGGCGAGGCAAAATTCAAAGCCAAAGACACGCTCAATGTCACTGACAAAGACGGCAAGGTCACTGAACTCAAAGCAAAGAATATCATCGTAGCCACAGGCGCAAGCGCCATGGTTCCCCCCGCATGGAAAGTGGACGGCGAAAAAGTTGTCACCTACTGGGAAGCGATCTTGCAAGACAAGCTGCCCAAGTCTGTGATCATCATCGGTTCGGGTGCGATCGGCGTGGAATTCGCCACGATCTGGAATGCCTACGGTGTAGACGTTACCATCGTGGAAATGCTGCCGCGTATTGTTCCGCTTGAAGATGAAGAAGTATCAAAAGAACTCGAAAAGGAATTCAAGAAGCGCAAGATCAATATCATGCTTGGGCATAAAGTTGAATCTGTGGAAGCAACCAAAACAGGCGTGAAGGTAAAAGTTTCAGCCGATGGAAAAGAAACGGTGCTCGAAGCAGATCAGGCTTTGGTCGCGATCGGTTTCCGTCCCAACTCCAAAGGTTTGGGGCTTGAAGACGTTGGCGTGAAGATCAACGAACGCGGCTTTGTTGAAGTTAATGAAAAGATGCAAACGAACGTGCCTGGTATTTGGGCTGTTGGCGATGTGACGGGCAAACTCATGCTCGCGCATGTTGGCTCAACCATGGGCATCGTCGCCGCTGAACACATTGGCGGGCACGAAACCGTAACCCTTGATTATGAAATGATGCCGCGCGCAACATATTCCTATCCGCAAGTGGCTTCATTTGGCCTCACCGAAGCACAGGCGAAGGAACGCGGTTATGAGATCAAGATCGGACGTTTCCCCTTCCAGCCAAATGGCAAAGCGCTTGGCATGGGTGATTATGCTGGCTTTGTCAAACTCGTTGTGGATGCAAAATACGGCGAGATCCTCGGCGCGCACATGATCGGCCCCGAAGTGACCGAACTGCTCCCCGAGTTGACTCTCGCACACATGATGGAACTTACCCCGCACGAAATTGCGCGCAACGTCCACGCGCACCCAACGCTTTCCGAAGCGATCATGGAAGCTGCGCACGGCGCAGACGGAAGCCCGATCCATATTTAGTTTTATATTCAAATAAGCAAAAAGCCGTTGTAGCAATTACAACGGCTTTTTTGTTTCACTCAAAGGATGATACCTTTGAAGAAAACTCTACTTACATTTTTATCACCGTGGGCATCAAGCCCAGCTCATCGATCAACCCATTCAATTCATCATCGGTCAATCTTCTGCCTTTGCCCGCGTATGCTGTCAGCATGGCTTCAGTGGTATTCGTCCCGAAGGAACGGCCGTCATAACGCGGAGTGGTTGTGATGATGGTTTTCACGCCACGCTCCTTAAGCAATGCAATATTTTCTTCCGTGGTCGTGTTCGTGACAACCGTTTTGCCTGATAAATCCATCGGCATATATTTTCGCATGAAGAGAAAATCACCCGCGATCAGATCTGACTCTTCAAAATATTTTGTGTATTTTGGCTCGTGCTCCGCGCCATCACTTCCATAAAAGATCATGCTCATGGGAAAGTGACTGACGATGGGCAGCATGACTCTTGCGACTCGTTTGAAAGCGGGGATTCCATACACAGGGATCGGGACTCCCAGCGCAACCATCAAATCTCCGAACACGCTTCTTTCGCTGACCTCTGAAACTGCTTCAGCCAACCCAAGCCGATCCGCCGCTACGGGGACGAATGCCTGTTTGAAACGGATATCTCCCAGCTGCGATTTCAGCAATTGAAACACGCGCCGCTCAAGGGTGTGCTTGAGTCCGCGGCCGTCGCAGAGTGGAGTCTGTTTGACACCAGAGACAAGTTTCAGCGCGGCATGAAGCGGGTATTCTCTTTCATCCAAACGCAGATAGAGATCCACGCCGCCCACGCCGAAGGCATCCACTTTGCCGTCCAAATCCAGATACATTTGACGGGCCTTCTCGATATCGCCATCTGTGCCGATGCGCTCGACAAGAATCTCCTGCCCATTGAGGTTGACGGTTACGCTTTTATCGCGCTTCGAACTTCCAAGGCTGATGCCAACTGCATGTTTCATTTATTCACTCACAAAAGGATTATGTTTCTTTTCATGTCCAACAGTTGTTTCGGGACCATGGCCTGAAAGTAGACGGGTTTCATCGGGCATGGTATATATCTGCGTGCGGATGCTATTTTCCAAAGTTGCAAAATCGCCGCCAGGCAAATCGGTTCGACCAATACTGCCATTGAAAATTACATCGCCGCAAAAACAAATATTTTCGCTGGGGACATACAACACGCAGTGACCACGCGTATGCCCAGGCGTAAAGCGCACTTCAAATTCATTCGAGCCAAGTTTGAGTTTCATACCTTGCACAAAATCAATGGTCGGTTCGGGACCAGGGTCGATATCCAAACCAAAAGCCGCACCGCCGCCGCCCGCACGCCAGAGGACATGGTCATCGGGATGCAGCGCAACATGCGGCAGCGGATTGAGCGCATCTGCAATTGCCGCCGCGCCGCCGATGTGATCGAAATGCGCGTGCGTGTACCAAAGATGACCAATACGCCAGTCGCGATCTTGCGCGGCTTTAAGAATGATGTGCCCATCCCATGAAGGATCGATCACAACCGCTTCTTTGGTTTCAGGGTCTGCAACCAGATACGCATTTGTAGATGCGGGGCCAAGTGTAAAAACAACAATTTCAAGCATGGACGATATCCACCTTTCGCGGCAAGAATATGAAACCCACAATGATCGAGATGGCGATCAACCCGATGGAAACGGGATAGGTAATCGCGGGGTCGAGTTCAAATAAAAGACCTGCGATCGGCGGCGTGAGAATGAAGACCACAGCACTGACAGTTTCCATGAAGCCATAGGTTAGTCCCATTTGTGATTCGTGGACAAGTTCACGCGCCTCCGCCATCGCCATGGGACGACCCGCACGGAAGCCGCCCAACAGAAAATATCCCAATGCAAAAATGGGCAGGCTGGTCCCCTTCCAGATCAACATGGCAAACAAAGCCACCAACACCTGCGCGAACAAAAATCCCCTGCGCGGGTTGGCACGGCTGAATGCAATTGCCATCAACGAATTTCCCAACGCACCCGCAGTAAAAATAAGTCCAGTTTGACTCAACGAAAGTCCGCGCACGCCTTCAAGGAAATTCGGCGTCAGCGGCTGAGCCAGGTACATGGAAAATATCGCCAATGCAAGCACACCCAGCAATACCATAAAACTGCGGTTGCTCCTCAAACTTGGCGGCGGAGAATCAGGGTCGTGATGATCGATCGGTTGACTCTTGATAAAGAATATAAACAAATTCGAGAAAACAAAAACTCCAGCGGCAACCAAAAAGCTCATCCGCATTCCATAATGATCGCCGATCCATCCACCTGTCACGGGGCCTAACGCCATGCCCATGCCAAACGTGGCAGTGGTCAACGAGAGCACCGTCCCCACAGGCCATTTACCGCGCGCCGCAGTTGCATAACTTGCCAGCGGTGATGAAACGAAAGCAGTCAACCCATAACCAAGCAGGCCGATCAGGAACAGCGGCAACACCTGCGAAACACCCATGACCAATGTGGAAATCAAACCAAGCACCCAGGCAATAATGAGCAGCGGCTTCCGTCCAACTCGATCTGCAAGGCGGCCCGCTGGAATGTGCGTGATCGCCATAAAAAATCCGAACGCGCCGAGGATCAATCCGATCTCATATTTGCTTAATAGAAATTGCCGATCCAGATAGATCGGCACAAAATTGAAGAACATCCCTTCACCTAACCCCCACAGGAACAAGGCAGCGGCCACAAAAAATATATTACGATTCAATTTTCCTCACATATGTCATTGCGAGGGCGATTTTTTCACCCGAAGCAATCTCATGATTTGCTGCTAACGACTCTCAATACGCTGGATGAAATCCCGTGCCATTTCAAAAACCTGCTGACGAGCCGCATCGCGCGTAACTACATGGCCTGATCCAGTCACGTACTGTTTTGTCTTGTCGGACGCATTTACCAACCCCGCATAAATACGCTCCATGTTTTCAGGCACCACATACGTATCATCTTTGGAATGGACCAACATCACAGGCACAGTCACTTTCGGCAAAGCCGCATGCATCTTATCGAGCAGCACCTTCAACTCCGCCGCAGAACGGATCGGATTCAATGGATATGAAATATGTTCCTTGTAGGATTCCTTGTCAAACCAACCCGCGCCAGGCTCACCCTTGGTTTTCGGAAGATACGTTTTGAAATAACTATACAATTTGATCTGCCACGCAGGGTGTTCATCTGGCATCGCATATGGCGTTGAAATGACCATCACCCCTTTCACACGCTGATCCAACCGTGTAGACATCAATAGAGACAACACCCCGCCCATCGAAAGCCCAACGAGATAAATATTGTCCGCCGCGCCGCAGAGGAGATTGAAGCCATCTTCAACAGAAGCAGTCCAATCGGTCCAGAGTGAGCGCACCATATCCTTTGGACGCGTGGCGTGTCCAGCCAATCGCACACCGAGGCAGGTGTAGCCAAGTTCACGATTGAGGTAGTCCCCCATCCAACGCATTTCTTTGGGCGTGCCCGTAAAACCATGCACGAGCAAAACGCCTATGCGGCTGCCAGGCAGAAAAAAAGGTTCAGTAGTTTTTATGGTTTGAGTGTTCACGGTTTGATTATATCAATGAGGCCGCGCAAACCCAATTCATACGAGCGCCAGCCAAAGCCCGTCACCTTGCCCTTGCACACCGCCGAAACCAAAGATGTATGCCGAAATTCTTCACGCGCATACACATTTGATAAATGCACTTCGATCACAGGAATCACGATCGCAGAGATCGCATCTCGCAGTGCAACCGATGTGTGTGTGTAACCGCCAGG
>JAVBXV010000199.1 GCA_030824405.1 Anaerolineales bacterium
TTTTCATTTGCGGCCGCCTGTTTTTTCACTGCGTCGATCAACCCCTGGCGGATGACATCTCCCGCTTCGGAATTCACCGCGCTCGCGCGCCAGGTGACAAATGCGGTCGTCGCGGATGCGAGTGCGATCATGACGGCAATGAAAACCTCCAGGCGCATCAAGTGTAGTAATCTGTTGAGCATGAATCCTCCATTGATAAAAATAAATATTTTTGAGGGTACTTTTTATTCATTTATTCCGAAATTGTAAAGGGTCTCAAGTGGTATTTTTGAGGATCTTTTCCCTATATTTTCCAACGCAAAAAATGACGAAAGAACAGAGGGAAATGTTCCCGAATGATCCATACAAAAAACGCTGACTTGCTCCGAAAAGAGGCGTGGTCAGCGTTTGATAGGTTAAGTTGAAATCATTCCGCTTTCAGCCTTGACCTTGTTTCCAATCCTTATATTTGTGCAGATCCTTCTCGATCAATATCAAACATGCACTCATGACCGCCACATCATCCACTTGGCCGATGATCGGCAGTACATCTGGCATGAGGTCAAACGGGTTGAGAACATAGATCAGCGTGAAGACGATCGAGCCGATCGCGCCATAGGGGATCTCGCGATATGCCCCTGCCCAATAATCTTTGACGACTGCGATCAGTAGTTTCCCATCTTCTACAAAGCGCGCCAGCGGACCTTTGGCGCTGAATTTCCTTTGAATATCTTCAGACCTGTTGATCACTTTTTGAACGTCTTTTTCGGTGACGTTCTGTGCCCCATCTTTGACATACTCTTCGTCTGGTTTCTTGAACATAATGTTTTACTCCTTCTCACTCTGCGAAAATACGCTGGTGATGTACTTTCATTGTATCAAAAGCAGGTTGGTTAATTCCATCACCAAATATTCTCATTAAGATCTGGAACTTTTTTTTCTTTTCTTCGTCAGTATCTAACGGAGAAAATGATGAAAAAAAACCTACCTTTATTCCTTTTTGCGCTCATGTTAATGATGAGTGCCTGTGCCCCTCAGATAACCGCCACCCCAATGCCTCTGCCTGCTGTCACCGAAGAGCCACAGATGCCTGCCACCGAAGCACCCGCAGAGAAGACGTATACAAATGGCGCGTTCGGTTTTGGCTTTCAATTTCCATCCACTTGGTTCGGCCCCGAAGAATATATTTCTGATCAGGAACTGCGCGTTGAGATCGGTTCAGACAGGGTCTATCCCTATGGCACAAGCCCAGAGGAGCGCATCTATGAACTCAAGAATTCATACAATGTTGTGATCCAGTATTCGCAGAATAATCAAAATCAATATTGGACAGATACTTATCAAGCCCTGCTTGCCATGCAGGACGGCGAGTCACTTTCGGGCGATAGGGGATTGGTCATTCGGGTGGGGCAGCTCAGCCTCGGTGATTTTGAAGGGGTTGAATATATTTCAACTCTCTCGGATACGGCGCAGACCGAACCCGTTTATGCAAGGCAGGTCATTTTATATAACACCCAAACGAACGACCTGCTGTCTATTATGGGGCAGCCCATCAACGTAGAGATCGGCGATGGCGCAAATTGGCGTGATGTCTATCGCGCGATCGATGAAGCCAATTTGGCCGTCTTTCATCAGATCGTCAATTCGATCAGGTGGAGTTACTAATTGTAGATGTGGCACTTTCAAAAAAACTCGGAGATTTTATCTCCGAGTTTTTTATTTTTTTCTAAACACATGCTCCACAGGGTCAATCCAATCTTCGCGGATCTTCACGCGAAACTCGGTCACCTGTCCCTGCCCATTGCTGCTGAAAGGCATCAGGCTTTCGCCAAGCACAGGGTCATCCCATTTGCACAGAAAAGTATCGTAGTGCCAATGTTCCAACGTGCCTGAAATGGATTCATGCGCCTGCAATTGGATGTGGAGCACGCCTCCCTCCGCGCTGATAACTGCTCCACCCAAAATGGGGCTTTCGTAGTCCCCGGCATACTCCTCCAAAGCAAACAGTGGATGATTTTCTTTTGTGCGCGAATCATCCCTTTGTTTTTTTGCATGCTCTGCTTTTGCGTTCTCTTCCTTTTCAAGATCTTGGTAGATTTGGATCCAATCTTGAGTGGCGGCATTGGTTAATCTTTCCACCAGATAATGTGTCAACACAATGTAGGCGGCGTTGGGTAATTTGTTGGTAAAGATGGCAAGGCCAAGATTCTCTTCGGGAATGAATAAGGTCATCGAGAGCATCCCGTCCACGCCGCCTGTGTGACGGATGGTGAGCCTGCCGTGACTGTCGTTGAGGAACCAGCCGAGTCCGTAGGCAGAGAAATGCCGCGAGGGAAACAACTTTTTTTCGATGGCGGTCAGCCGCATGGGCGTGTGAGGCGTGTGCGTCTCGGCAATGATGGCTGAATCTACGATCTGGTTTCCATCCAGACTGCCCTGGTTGAGCTGCAGTCTCAGCCATTGAGCAATGTCCGCAGTGGATGCGAAGATCGAGCCCGCCGCGCCGATATGTGCATCCATGCGCTGCACCACGGTTTGCAATTTGCCTTTGATGTCTTCGTGCGGAATGGCGATGTTGGTGCGTTCATTCAAGAAGCGCGGATTGGTCAGAGAGTCGGTCATGCCCAGCGGCTCGAAGATGCGGCTGCGAATGAACTCGTCCCAGCTCATGCCGCTGACGGTTTCAATGATCAACCCCGCGGTGATGAACATTAAGTTGGAATAGCCATAGCCTGCGCGAAAACCATACTCTGGCGGAATGTGACGAATGCGCTGCACGATATCTTCTGTGGCATAGTTGCTCAACAAAAGCACATCGCCTGCCCAGGTTCCCAACCCGCTGCGGTGACACAACAGATCGCGGACAGTGATGAGCTGGGTTGCGTTGACATCCTGCAATTTAAAAGTGGGAAGATATTTTGTGACTGGGTCATCCCATGCCAGTTTTCCTTCTTGAACCAGCAATCCAATGGCGGTGGCGGTGAATGCTTTTGTGTTCGAGGCGATCGCAAACAAAGTATGCTCATCCACTTTATCGGGCTTGTCCATTTCACGAACGCCGTATCCCTTGGAGAGCAGCACCTTGTCATCTTTGACGATCACAAGCGCCAGCCCGGGGATGGTCCACGCTTGCATGGCTTGATCGACCGTGTTGTCTATTTCTTTTTCCAGATCGGCTGTCATGTTCATATTTATTCTTGTTTCCTGTCAACTGGGGTCATCGTCCAGATTGATTTTTCGGGAGGCGTAGTTTTCATAATCAGGGACGAGGCGGTCGTAAGCGCTGTCCATGAGCGGGGAGGAGATCATGAAATCGGCGGAGGCGCGGTTGTTGGCGATGGGAATATTCCAGACGACTGCCATGCGCAGGAGTGCTTTGACATCGGGGTCGTGCGGCTGCGGTTCGAGCGGGTCCCAGAAAAAGATGAGGAAATCTATTTTGTTGTCGACGATCTTTGCACCGATCTGCTGGTCGCCGCCGAGCGGTCCGCTTTTGAGTTTTGTGATCTTGATGCCAAGTTCTTTTTCTAGAATTTTCCCCGTTGTGCCTGTTGCGAATATCTGATGATGGGCGAGCAGGTCGCGGTTGAATTTCGCCCATTCGATCAGGTCGCGTTTTTTATTGTCGTGCGCCACAAGGGCGATCTTCTTGTCATGTTCCATCGGAATTTTTTTGTGAGCCATGAGTATGTTGCTCCTTTTTTTGACCGAATTTTTTGAATACCCCCCGTGGTCAATTCTATGAAATTATACTTTTATATTGCGCCATCCTGAGAAGTGGCGCGAAAGAATTTTTATTTCTCCAACTCTTCCCAGCGTTGATAGGCCAATGCCAGTTCTGCTTCCAATGCTTTTAATCGCTCCACGGTTTGGGTGATCTCGGCGTTGTCGCGTTGATAGAAGGCAGGCGAGGCCATGGATTCGGCAAGTTGATGCTGTTCGGTTTCGAGCATTTCAATTTTCTTTGGAAGTTCGGCGAGTTCTTTTTGCTGTGCTTCGAGGGCGCGTTGTTCTTTGTAGGTTAACTTACGCGGCGCGGATGTTCCAGCGGAATCTTCTGCCTGGGTTGTGGTGGCAGGCTTGAGCGCGGCGGAGGCGTTTTTGTCGGCTTGCTGTTCCTGCTTCTGCCAGTCGTCGTATCCGCCAACGTATTCGGTGACCTGTCCGCTGCTATCGAGGATCAAGGTGCTGGTGACTAAATTATTAAGGAAGGCGCGATCGTGGCTGACGAGCAATAACGTGCCAGGATAATCAAGCAGCAGGTCTTCGAGCACTTCGAGCGTTTCAATATCGAGATCATTGGTGGGCTCATCCATGACGAGCAGGTTTGCGGGCTGGGCAAAGAGACGCGCGAGCAGCAGGCGATTGCGTTCGCCGCCTGAGAGCGCGCTGATGGGCGCGTGGACGCGGTCGCGCGTGAAGAGAAAACTTTCGAGATAGCCAACGAGGTTGCGCGGTTTGCCGTTGATGGTGATGGTGTCGCGTCCCTGACCCACATTATCGAGCACGGATTTTGTTTCATCAAGCTGTGCGCGCAGTTGATCAAAGTATGCCACTTCGAGATTGGTGCCATGCCGAATGCTGCCCTGTTGCGGCTGTAGTTCGCCGATCAACATGCGCAGGAGCGTGGTCTTGCCCGAACCGTTGGGGCCGATGATGCCAACTTTGTCTCCGCGCTGGATGACGGTGGAAAAGTTTTTGACGATGGTTTGATCGCCAAAGGAATAGCCAACATCTTCCGCTTCGATGACCATTTTGCCTGAACGTTTGTCGGCTTGAATTTCCATGCGCACTTTGCCAGACAGATCACGGCGTTGGGTTCTTTCTTCACGCAAGCGTTTCAATGCGCGCACGCGGCCTTCGTTGCGTGTGCGGCGTGCCTCGATGCCTTTGCGGATCCAGACTTCTTCCTGCGCCAGTTTTTTATCGAAGAGTATATTTTGCGCATCTTCGGCGGCGAGTGCGGCTTCTTTGCGCTGCAGGAATGTGGTGTAGTTACAGTCCCAGTCATACAGTTGACCACGATCCAGCTCGACGATGCGGGTGGTGAGGTGCTGCAAAAATACACGATCATGCGTGACGAATAACAGCGTGCCGCCCCAGCGTTTGAGAAAATTTTCGAGCCAGTCGATGGCTTCAATATCCAAATGGTTGGTGGGTTCGTCGAGGAGCAAAAGCTCGGGTTGTCTGACCAGCCCGCGGGCAAGAAAGACGCGGCGTTTTAATCCAGCAGAGAGGGTTTCAAATTTTGCGGCGGGGTCCAACTGCATGCGCGAGATGATCTGCTGTACTTTGAGCTGGCGCTGCCATTGATGTTCATCGTCCAAAACAGTGGTGACGGCTTCGAGGCCCGTGGCAACGATCTCTGAAACGGAGCCTGTCAAATTTTGTGGAACTTCCTGGGGCAGGTAGGCGGTTTGTAAATTTTGCTGGCGGGCAATGTTGCCGTCGTGCGGCAGAAGATCGCCATTGACCAGTTTTAGCAGGGTCGATTTGCCCATGCCGTTGCGACCCAATAAACCCACACGTTCGCCGCTTTCAATTTGTAAATTAACTTTATCCAAGAGTCGCGGCCCGCCGAAACCAAGGCTCACTTCCTGTAAACTGATCAATGCCATGCGTTCTTATTCCTTGTGCATGTGTCACGCTGGTGACACAATAGATTTGTAATTTTGGTTCGGAATTGTAGCCGAAATTTTGAATTGTTAGGATTGAGATCTTTTCGAGGCAGACTCGCCGCAACCCGAAAGAACCGTCTGGGATAAAATACATT
>JAVBXV010000421.1 GCA_030824405.1 Anaerolineales bacterium
GGAGAACAGGATATGGTTGTTGGTTCTCCAGTGGTTGATAGTGGTGCATTAACAACTGTAGGTGAATTTGTGGATCCAGATTTTCATTATTCTCAATCCACATACGTACGAGTAGTAATTGTGGGGCGTTTCGTGATGGAAGATGGAACTAAAAGTGAGCAAATGGCAACTTATATAGACGTTTTGCTTAATCCATAACTCAGAAGTTTAAGTTAATTGAAAACCCAAAGAAAGGAAAAAATGAATAAATCAAATATTCTCTTCAGAATTAGAGAAATCATATCGAGGTTGAGCACTAAAACAATCACATCAATCCTATTTTTGATTGCATTAGTTTGTATGAGCTTGCTTGGTGTTCCCTCTGAACAAATCAGTCTAGGTTACAAAGACATATTAGCAGTTGTGGCTTTTCTGTTGTTAGGAATCTTGGGAATTGTTATGATATTTCGGCAAGAAGCTAACTTTGGGATAATAACATTTTCTGGTCCTTTAGCAATATTTATAGGAATAATTTTAATGATTTTAAGTTTTTTTCTTGCAACGCTTCCTGTTGTTGCTAGATTTCATTAATTTCACAGATAGAAGTCCTTTATACATGCCTTGCTGTCGTACGGTATGCTGTCGGACTCCTGGTTGATTTAACAAGTACATACATTGTTACTCACTTAAGCGTATGGAGATAGATGAAGTGTGTGCTGAAAGATCAGGCTTCCTCACTCGCTTGGCGTGGGATTTTGACCTCTCCCTGATAATCTTAATTTCTCGTCGGGACGGCTTGCCCCTCTCCAAGAGGAGAGGGAATTTTGTGGGACGGGTTGTGAGGAGTCCGCTTGGGGATATCGATATGGATGATTTACCCAATTATATTTTCTATCTATTACGAGACCTAAAGAGATCACATAGTTCGGCATGGATTCGTTTGATCTTCTCCGTATCCATCTTTTCTATTTTTCTATCATAGGTCAAATAGCCGTTGATCTCGATTTCTACGTCTGTGGTTTGCGTGTAGATCGCCGCCGTCAAGCCCTTTGCGATCAGCGGCTTGAGTTCATTTTCGAGCAAAGCCAAATAAGCATCGGTCAGCGTTTGGCTATCGTTATAAAA
This sequence comes from Anaerolineales bacterium, assembly GCA_030824405.1. Classification (GTDB taxonomy): domain Bacteria; phylum Chloroflexota; class Anaerolineae; order Anaerolineales; family Villigracilaceae; genus Villigracilis. The sequence continues at coordinate 1,105 of JAVBXV010000421.1, forward strand.
ACGGTAGCCAAATTTTTTATTTGCATCCCACACATGATCTGGAATTTTCAGGCTATATCCGCCAAATTCTGAAATTACAAATGCGCGTTCATCTGGCTTGGGACGTTTCAATTTTTTGACATACACATGTCTGCTTTGAAAATCTCCGCCGCCTTGATCGAACCAGCCTGAGGCATGATCCACCAGACGGGTTGGGTCATATGCCTTGGCCCACTTCGCCGCGTTCACAGAATAGAACTGCCCCCAACTCTCATTGAACGGAACCCACACCGCAATGCAAGCCGCGTTATAAAGATGATCGATCATGCCCTGCAGCTCAGCACGATACTCAACACGGTTATATTTTTCTGCCCGCCCGAAGCGATGCAGGCGGCGTGTGTCGTTACGATGAAAGCCAAATAACAATGCCAACGGCGCGATCACTTCCCCGTCGATCAAGCCGCCATTGGGCATATCCTGCCAGACGATCATGCCCAGCCTGTCGCAGTGATAATACCAGCGCAGCGGCTCCACTTTGATGTGCTTGCGGATCATGTTGCAGCCAATTTGTTTTGTGTATTCGATATCAAACAACAGCGCCTCTTCAGATGGCGGCGTATATAACCCATCAGGAAAATATCCCTGATCAAGCGGGCCATACAAAAACAACGGCTCACCATTCAACGCAAAACGCGAATGCCCTTCTGCGTCTTTGACCAATCCAAACTTGCGCATCGCAAAATAACTTCCCACCTCATCAATAACCTGACCATCACGAATCAACTGGACTCGTAGATCATAAAGATATGGATCAGATGGAGTCCACACTCTTGGATTTGGAATCGCGATCCGTACCGCGCCTTGTGCCTGCTCACTCACCGAGACAATTTTTTCGCCGCTATGAGTTGTCTCTGCCATCACGCGGACGTCTTCTGCCGCACCCCGAAATATAACTTCCATTGTCAGCGATTCTGAATCAAGATCGGGCGTGAGTTTCAACGAAGCAATGCTGATCTCAGGCACAACCTCCAACCACACAGTTTGCCAGATGCCAGAGACGGGTGTGTACCAAATCCCTTTTGGTTTCAACACTTGCTTGCCGCGTTGCTGCATTTCTGAATCGGTTGGGTCCCACACGGAGACGATTATTTCATTCTCGTCTTGTTTGAGCGCGTCGGTTATGTCAAAGGTGAAGGGAAGATACCCGCCGCGGTGATCGCCAATGTGTTTTTCGTTTATCCAGACATGACATTCATAGTCCACGGCGCCGAAGTGAAGCAAGACCCTGTGCCTGCCATCCACAACTGGGGAAGAGAAACTTCTGCGATACCATAATTTTTGCTCGGGCAGGAGCGGTTTTTGCACGCCTGAAAGCAAAGACTCAACCGCATACGGCACAAGAATTTTCCCGTCAAAACTTTGCGGCGCAGAATTTTCTTTGGGCTGAATTGCGTAATCCCATGGCCCATTGAGATTGACCCAGTTTGGGCGCGTCATCTGCGGGCGTGGATATTCAGGAAGCGGAATTGGCACAGCAGGAGTCCAGGATGTTTTCATTGACCTACCATTTGGCGTGATGTTCTTCTGCAAAACCGATCAGGTCTTTGATCTCTATCTTTTCACCTTCGTCTGTGATGACAAATCCGTTATAGCGGCCGAACATTTGGTGAACCAGACTCGTGATAATGCCGAGGTTGGTTTGTGCAAGGCGGTCTTTGAAAGGAGTGAAGGTCAGGTTGAGACGGTTTTCGGTGTCGGTGAATTTCCAGGGTTTCATGTAATCGCCTGAGGTGTAATCGAACTTGATCTGTTCAAGTTTGTGAATGCGGTTATTCAGAATGAACGCATTTTCGCCCGCCTTGGAAAGATCGCCAAAACCCATGCCCATATTCAACCCGATCGTGCGGCCGTCGGGCAGGAAGCCAGAGGCGCTTGCCCAATTCCAGAAGGATTGATATTCCCACACGCCGCGTCCCCAATCTAATGAGCCAAGAGATGTAGTGGGCGTGAGGGTTTCGGTGTCGCCGCCGTATGTGATCGTTCCGCTGGCAGGCAGACAGTTGATCTTGCGATTCCAGTAGAAACGCTTCTGCCCGATGGGAATCACGATGTTCATGGATTCGTATCCAGATGGAGTTTGCAGATCGATCTCGGCTTGAATGCCGAGCCCATTGTGGAAGGCAGGCCATGAGACAGATAAATGCCGATGGTCAGCGTGCAGGCTAAAGTCCAGTTTGAGGCGGGCGTCTTCGAAGTGACTGTTGCCTGTATCAGAGTTGCGCGGCAGCGTCACGCCTTTGCCAAATGGGACGACGATTCCTTCTTCGTGCAGTTCGCCTGTTTCAAAATCCATTGTGTAAACGAAGAGGTTGCCTGCGTAGCCGAGGTCGGCGATGGTGGCGGAGAAGAAACGCTTGGGCGTGAAGACGGCGTAATAATCCCAGCGTTTGATGCGGAAGTGCTGCAAGGGTTTGAGGGCGTAAAAGTTTGCGGCTTCGAGATTGCAATCGAGGATGGGTTGGCGCGCCCAGCCCACTTGCGCGAGTTGGCCGTTGGGTTGCAGCAAGGGACCTGCTTGAGTTAATTCGGTTTGCATGATGTCTCCATTTTATTGATTGATCCAGACGGTCATGGTGGATTCGCCGCGATTGCCCCAGAGGTGATAGGGAATGAAAGTGAGCGGCTCGCCAGTTTTTGATCGTCCAGTTATTTTTAGTATTCCGCCAAGCAAGTTGGCATCGAATACAGATTCGAGAGATGCGGTTTCGATTGCGGTGTTGAAAATATCCACCTTGGGGTTATCTACGCTTTCGAGACAGTAGATCAAAGGTCCGCGTGTGATGGTGACTTTGTTTTGATGATCTTTGACTTTTGGATGTGCGCGGCGCAGTTGAATGGGCATTTCAAAATTTAGTTCGATGACATCGCCAGCTTTCCAAGTGCGCTGAATATTCAGCCATCTCCTTTCGCGCGGATCATATCCTGATGCGGTGATCTCATTTTGTTGCAACGTTGGAGGTAATGAAAGCACTTCTCCGTTACAAGTGATGTGTGATGAATTTGCGTCACACCACGAAGGCAGACGCAAATTCAAATTAAATGCAGTGGGCGCGGACGGTGTGACTGTGATCTGCACTTTTCCTGTCCACGGAAGTTTGGAGTGGATTTCTATTTTTGCTATTTCATTCGTGTGTTCACTGCTGATGTATTGATGAATGTAGATTTCATCTTTATTCGATGAGAAAATATATTTTCCCAAATCTGCCCAGGTGCGCGAGAGATTGGAAGGACAGCAAGGCACGGCGTACCAGGGTTTGCGCGTGACACCGCCACGACAGGTGAGTGGATTGTTGTAAAGATAACTTGTGCCATCCAACCCCATGCCGACTGCGGCGGCGTTGTAGAGCTGCCATTCGAACAGGTCGCTGTATTTGGCTTCATTGGTGAGCTGCGCCATTTCCCAATTCCAGAACATGCTGGCGAGGGCGGCGCAGGTTTCGGCGTAGGCAAATTCGGGGTCGAGTTCGTAGTCGTTGCCGAAACCTTCCATGGCGGGCAGGGAACCAATTCCGCCAGTGACATACATGCGGCGCGTGACCATGCGTTCCCATGTTTGTTCAAGTGCGGGGATGTAGGTCTTATCGCCGCTTTCTCGGGCAAGCATGGTGACTGCTGTTTCAAGATACGCAAAGCGGACAGAGTGCCCAACGGGCACAGTCTGCTTGCGGATGGGGGTGTGCTGTTGAAAATATTTTCCTGTCAGCGCGTTGGCATACCAACGCAAGGTGATATTGCTCGGTTTCTTCGCGGCGTTGCCAGGTGGAAGTTGAAAGGGTTTGAATTCAGGATGCGCGGAAAGATATTCCTGCTTTTTCTGCTGAACATATTTGCCGCGCGAATCTACGCTGGCGTTTTGTTTGATGATGGAAAGTGCAAAGAGTGGGTTACGTCCGCGCTGCTCGATGAATTGATGTGCCATGTCGAGATACGGCTTGTGATGAGTTACCTGATACAAACGCAATAACGCGATCTCGATCTCTTCGTGACCTGGCGTATGGTCTGTGCCTTTGCCGCTGAAATCTTCCACGATGCGGTCTGCAGCGCGGCGGGCGATGGCGAGCAAATCTGTGCGGGTGGTGGCTTCGTAATGTGAGACGCCTGCTTCGATGAGATGTCCGTGGCAGTAGAGTTCGTGTTCAATTTGCAGATTCACCCAGCGCATATTCGGGAAATGGATCTGATTGTAGGTGAAGAGATAACCATCTGGGTGTTGGGCGCGTGCTAACAGCGTGATGAATGCGTCCATAACGGAAGCAAGCTGGGGATTGGGAAAAGAGACGTAAATTCGAGACGCCGCATCCAGCCATTTGTGAGCATCTGAATCAGCGAAGAACCAGCCTTCGCGGAAGCCATCCACATCTCCTGCGGCGATGCGAAAATTTTCGATACAGCCCGAGGCTTCGAGTTGACTCCATTGATGAAAGATCGCGCGCTGTGCGTTGACCTCAAGATGGTGATACCAGAAACCAGATGTAATTTTTGTGCTCATGATTTTGTGTTGCGTAGGGACGGGGTTACACCGCCCCTACATTTATTTTTTTATCGTTGATGAAGAAAAGCGGAATGAGCGCGAGCAGGCTGATGACGGA
>JAVBXV010000224.1 GCA_030824405.1 Anaerolineales bacterium
CCCACAGACGCGAATCATATCGATCTTCATGATCAGGCCAGCGGGGTTTCTGATCACAAAAAAGCCCGTGTGATCGCCGATGACGCCAGGGGCAGTCAAATTCACAGAGATGTCAATGGTCTCGCCGGGAAAGGCTACACTCAACGGCGTGGAAAATGGCGCCGCCATATTCTCTTCAGAATAATGGGTCAGCACGTATTCCGGGGTCCAGACACAGGTGCCAGTATTCTTGACGCGCCATGTTTTGGTGAAAACCGTCCCAGCAGGGATGCCGCTTCTATCGGGAACCGTCACATCTTGAACGAAGGCGGCGCTGTTGACACAATCGGGGGCGTTGCTTGGGATGGGTGTTGTGGGTGTGGACGTGACGCTCGCGTCCACAGTTGGAGTCACTGCAGAGGCGGCGGTTTCGGTCCTTGTTGCAGACTGGGCATCTGTTGAGGCTGGCGCAGCAGTTATCGGCGGAGCCTGAGGCGCACAGGCTGAAATAATCAATACAAGAAAAAGAAAAATTCCCACTGCATCTTTTCTCATGAAAGCCTCCTTGTCAATCTTGCACAACATGGGAAGACAATTTCATTATATACACAATGGAGACGGAAAAAAACTACCAAAGGTGGAATTGGTTTGAATTTAATTGCGCGGGCATAAATCAGATAAAATCAGGGTATCTACATTTTTTGGAGAAAACCATGAACAAGTCCGAACTTGATGATGAAGTTGAACGTGAACCCCTCAATACCGAAATTGACCAGCAGGCTATTGAAGCCGCGGTGTTGACCATGCTCAACGCTTTTGGCGAAGACCCCGAACGCGAAGGGTTGAAAAATACGCCCAAACGTGTGGCGCGCATGTTCCCTGAATTGCTCGGCGGTTATCGTGAGGACCCCGAGAAAATTGTCAACGGCGCGCTCTTTACTGTGGATTATGATGACATGGTGATCGTGCGTGATATTGAATTTTATAGTTTATGTGAACATCACATGCTGCCCTTCATCGGCCGCGCGCATGTGGCCTACATTCCCCGTGGACAAGTGATCGGCCTTTCGAAAATTCCCCGCATTGTGGATATGTACGCGCGCCGCCTGCAAGTGCAGGAACGCATGACACGTCAGGTTGCGAACTTCATCAACGAATTATTAAACCCGCAGGGTGTGGCGGTTGTGGTCGAAGCCCTGCACATGTGCTCGATGATGCGCGGCGTCAAAAAACATGATGCACGCATGACCACCTCGACCATGCTGGGAACCTTCCGCACAAAGATCGCGACCCGTCAGGAATTTTTGGATAACATCTCACGCGGCGCGGGTCCGCTTAAGATATAGATTTTTCACATCATCAGAGTGATATATCATTTCGTTGTACGATCCACACCTGCGCCTGTACCTGTTCGGAAAAACGAGAGAGTTTCTCCATGCTGACGGGATGAATAAAATCAGGGATCAACTCTGCCAGCGGCACGGCAACGAAAGCATAATTCCAGTACTCTGTGTTGAGCGGCGTTTCATCAAATAGCACAATATCAATATCGATCGGGCGCGGAGAATTTTTATTTTCGGTGCGCGTGCGGCCCAGTTGTGCTTCAATGGGACGAATGATCTGCTCCTTTAATTCCACAGGGATCAGGGTGGTTAAGAACAGAACACAGGCATTCAAAAAGTTTGGGCCTGCAACGCCAACAGATCGAGACTCCCACGCATGCGATGCCGCGACAACCTGTCCATAGCCTGCCAATAATTCCACAGCTTTGGGCAGGTTATGTTCTGGTTCAATGTTGGAACCCAAATTGAGATACACACGATGCAGGTCATTCATCGTTACTGCGTTCGATCTCCACGCCCACCGATTTCGCAAAGCGCACAGCCCCTGGCTTTTCCACGCGCACGATCGTTTTCGTCACCCCTTTTTCACGCAAACATATTTCTGCAAGATCGCCCGCAAGCGCCTCCACAGTGAGCCGCGCGGCGGTTTCTGCATGCGCCTGGATCTTCTTCGCCAGCGCGCTATAGTCCACGCAATGCTCAATGTCATCAGCTTCCACGGCGCGGCGCATATCGCTGAAGACCGTCACGTTGATCAGAATATCCTGCGGCTTCTCGCGTTCCCAATCTCGAATTCCAATAATTCCGCGCACAAGCATATCTTTGATAAATGTTTTATCCATGAGGGTCTCCTGTTATCTTTTTAAATTAAATGCCTGCCGCCATCAACATGGATGATTTCACCCGTGATGTACGCAGGACCTGATAATAAAAAGATCAACGCATCTTCGACTTCATTCGCTTCAGCCCAGCGTTGAGCGGGTACGCTTTCTATGATCTTCTGCCCCGCTGATGGATTGTCCGCAGGCGGGAGGATCGCCCCCAGCGCCAGCCCGTTGACGGTGATATTCGGAGCCAGCGCCGCCGCGAGAGATTTTGTCATTGCGGCGAGTGCGGCCTTGCTGACCGTGTATGGGAAATGATCTGCGCCCGGGCGCAGGGCGCGCCAATCCACAATGTTGACGATGCGGCCGTGTGTAGTTTGTTTTGCAAATGCCTGGCTCAACAAAAATGGTGCGGTGAGGTTGATATCGAGATGACGCTGCCAATCCGCCAGCGTTGTATCGTGAAGAGAAAGCGATTCAAAAATGGCGGCGCTGTTGACCAGCCCATACAGCGGAGAGAATTCATTGGCCTGTGAAATAAGCCGCGAAACTTCGTCCGCGTTGGAGAGGTCTGCGGGCAGGACCCAGCTGCGGCGGCCGAATGAAGCGAGTTCCGTTTGGACGTCGACTGCCTGCTGATGGGAATGTCCGTGATGGAGGATCACATCCGCGCCAGCGCGTCCGCAGGCAAGTGCCAGCAAACGCCCAACACGGCGCGCAGCTCCTGTAACCAAGATCGTTTTACCGTTCAGCGATTCATTCATCTTTAAGATTTTATCACCCTGCGGCACAGGAAAAAATATCGGACTGGATATGTCCTATTCTTGACTTCCGTTTTTACAGGTGATAATATCTTTTTGCGTCATTGCAGACGGCATCGATGTTTTGTGTTCTTCAACATCCATATTGAGAGAGGTTCAAATCCATGACCACGAATCAAAACCCACCGATCTACACAGGTGACATTGCCGAGCAGCATATTGACCCATCAAAAGAATATTCTGCCGAGAATCAGGAGCTTGTTTTTTCTGCTGAACAAAATTCGATCTGGGCTGAATTGTTTGCGGGGATCCACCAGCCTTATTTACTGGAACATCTTTGTCAGGAATATATCAACGGGCTGGCGCTGCTGGAACTCGACCCGTATAAAATTCCGACCGTTGCACACCTTAACGAACGCATCACCTCAAGAACTGGCTGGCGTATTGAACGAACGGCCATTCGCTACACCCTTGCAGATGATTGGTATAAAAAATTCGCACAGCGCATTTTCCTGATCACCGATTATCTGCGCACACGCGACCAGATCGAATTCACACCAGAGCCTGATATGTTCCACGATATTTTTGGGCATCTGCCTTTTCTCACGCAGGAATTCTACGCCCGCATTGAAGATAAATTCGCTCCTGCCTACATGAACGCGACCCAGGCAGAGAGAGAAGTGATCAAACGACTGGCCTGGTACAGCACCGAGTTTGGGTTGGTGATGGAAAACAACCGCATTAAAGTATTCGGAGCGGGCATCATTTCAGGGCGTGCCGAGCTGGCGAATACGGTCATGGAGTTCTACCGCCTCGGGCGCGATAACGTGATCGATTACAGCAAGGATGTGTTCAAGCAATTGCAGGAAAACTTCCTTGCGAACGAGCAGGATGTGTACCGAATTATTGACGGCGTGAACGAACTGCACCAAAAGGGACAGATGTCTTCCGGTGAGCAGGGATGGAACGTGGTGCGCGCGCTGTACGAAAAACTGGGCATCTCGCGCGCGGGATATTTCGGCGGTGAGGTGATCCTAGCTCCGTTCAGTGTGGAGACGATCTCGAAGATCCCGAAGACCGTGTATGCGTTCAACCCGATGTTCTTCGTGGCCGAATCACTTGAACAAATGGACGCCGTGCTGGATTCCTTTTTGAAACCGATCGCACTTCGAAACGAAAAATAGTAAAAAGTGTTCAATCCCCAAAGGACGGTAAAGCCTGCGGGGATTTTTGTTGTATTTTATTGAGATCTGGAGAAAATATTTCAATGAAGAATTTAATAAAACTTGAAGAAGTCTTTATGTTCGGTTTGTCCATCTTTCTGTTCTCAAGATTAGACTACGCCTGGTGGTGGTATCCCTTGCTGATCTTTGCTCCTGACCTCAGCATGATCGGGTATCTGGGCGGGACACAACTTGGCGCGGCCGTGTACAACTTTGTGCATCACAAGGCGGTGGGAATTAGCGTTTTCATTCTGGGCATCATACTGGTCAGCCAGCCGCTGCAATTGATCGGCTTGATCTTATTCGGTCATTCCAGCATGGATCGCATCCTCGGATATGGCTTGAAATATCCCGATGCATTCGAGCACACCCATTTGGGGATGATCGGCAATTCGAAGTAGGCAACGCCATCCAAATTCCGTCCTGTACTTTCCCAGGTTTGGAATAAAATTGAACATCGCTCTCGGAAAATGCTGCATCTTTAAGGAGTAATTCATGGCTGAACCAATGTATTTCCAGTGGCAGAACGAAATTTTATGCAAGACCATCTATCCCATGCGCGAACCGAAGTTGAGGGATTTCCTCACCTACTACATGGAGATCGATATCTGGAAGCAATATAAAGGCAGGGATATCACCAGCCTCAAAAGCGAAGTGGATGCCTACATCAACGCGCAGAAAATGGATGCGATCACTGCGTACAAATCGTACAAGGTGCTGCGCGAATATTTTCAACTTAAAGATGTGCGTAGCTATTTCACAAAATTCAGGCCACTCGATGAAGCGGAAATTACCGAGATCAACAATCTTCACGCGCTCTTCATTCAAAGCTGGCCCAAGGATATTCGCGGCGAAAGAAGTTTTCTGGAAGGCCAGATCCAATACTGGCTCAATCATCGCAACCTGCACAGAGACTGGGTGCGCTCGCGCAAACGCCGCATCGAGAACATGGCTCCAGACCATCCCAAGTATGAACCTGAATCCAAAGAACTCGCGGCCAAGGAAAACATCACCCTGCCGATGGCCGAGCAGGAACTCGATCAACTGCGCGCCTTCCTGAAAACCTACGACAAGATCGAACAAAAAAAACTGGCGTGGTACAAGCTCCAGAAAAACGATCCCAACTTCAAGATGGATGAAGCGGAATTTCTTGTCGATTACAAATCAGAAAAACCTGTCACCGTCCAGGATATCGCCATGTGGAAGGCCGAGGAATACAAGTCCATTCTCGCGAAAAAGAAACAATTCGAACTGCTTGAAGAGGTCTATCAACGTTTCAAGAAGGAACCCAACCGATACCCGCACTGGCTGCAATATATGATCGTCCATTTTTCGGGCATGCGTTATGCCAGCGCGCACAGTTCCTGGGCAGATCCCAAAGATCTGTTAACGCGCCTGACTTCATCGAACGCCGCCAATGAACTCAAAAAGCTGGATGACGCTGCGGTCGAAAAAATGTGCAAGGAAAAGATCGCCGCATACGAAACTGGAAGCGGGCCCAATGTCCCCAAACTGGCGCGCGCCGCTGAAAAAGAGTGGAAGGACAAAGTTGCCCTGCACATGCTCAGCATCAAAGCCAATGGACCC
>JAVBXV010000001.1 GCA_030824405.1 Anaerolineales bacterium
ACTGAAAAATTGTTGGTGATATCTTTCCCCATCTGACTCTTTAGACTATTAATCCATTTGGAGATTTTATCCTCTTCGTATAAGTTGAGCCAATGACGAGGTTTTAATTTGTAAGGTACTTCGCATTCTTCAATTCTGAGAGGGACTATAAAGATCGCTCCTTCAGGCTGCATTTCAGCGTATTCCAAAGAAATAGAAATTTCTTTTTGGTAGAACCCTGCTTTGCTAATTGATTTTTTTGATATTAGGATGACAACCATCTGGGCTTGCTGGATGGCTTTTTCAATGGCAATTCGCCAGTCTTCTCCTGGTATCAGGCTTTTTTTATCCCACCATACATTAAGCCCAGACTCCTTGAGGCGTTTATAGAGGATTGCGGCAACATCTTCATCCTCATGTGCATAACTGATAAATATATGGTCACGTTTTTCCATTTTATTGTTTATTCACCTTACGTTAAAGATTGACATATATTTTTAATGCCACCTAACGGTTTGCGTGGACCGCGCTGGTGTGGGGACGGCGAAAGCGTCCAGCCAGAAAAATGCTAAGGTGTAGGAAACTGCTTGAGATTTGCGCACGCGAAGCGCCCCAGCGTCAGGTGCACCCTTTGTTAGGAGCGGTTCGGAATAATAACTTCATCTAACCAAATTTTCAATTCAGGACGCCAAATATTTGAAACATCAATATCGCTTTTACTAGGTTTACGAGTCTTGTCAGGTATCAATCTCCTATCTTTTGGGATTGCATTTATTGTTCCCCAATAAGGTGCGACGTTTACTGAACTGGGGACGAAGGGATTTTCATACAGAATATCAACATTACCATCAATAACTTCGCGCCCGCTTTCTACCCAGGCATGTTGCCAGCGGAAAATCTCCCTATCTGCTGAATAATATATAGATGTTCCTAATATTATACGCGCTTGTAATCCAACATAATTTAATGAAAATTTCAAAAGACTGGCAAATTGCTCACACATTTCTGAGCGACCATAAATATTTTCGTCTACCAATCTAGAAATTTTGTCTAATATGGTTTTTCGAGTGTCTGCGGTAAGCAATTTAGATTGGTCAATAAGAGTTGTAGATGGTAGGGGGCGTGTCCCGATTAATTTCCGCTTTCGGATAGTTTCTATAAATGTCTGGGCAACTGGCGAAACAGTTACAAAATATTCATCCGCAGATAGATTTGCTACTGGTGATATTTCTCTCATAAATTCTCTGCAAGCGCCCAACGGTTTGCGTTCGTGGACTGTGGGACTGGCGTGGACTCTGCTTGGGAGCAAGAAAAACTTGAAGCCAGAAAACTATCGAAAAAAGCCGCAGAATCCCCAGCATCCAGTGCATGCTTTGTTGGGCAACGTGCTTGCTGACCAGAACGATTGCTTAAAAAGATATTACTGTTTATCAAGCGAATTTTACCAATGAGTGAAACTCTATGCCTTACCATTAATTATTTCGATTGCCGCTTTTCCTGTCATGTGTTCAATCTGGAGTTCTGCCACACTGACTAACTTCCACTCACGCTCAATTTCAGATTGACTTTCTGCAATGTAGTCGGGAGAATATTTTTCTACAAGGCATTCGAGAGCATACTTTTTCTCGCTGTCTTCCGTAAGCATTCTTGCTCTGCCAAAAACAATTGCGCTTCGGAAATGAGTAGTAAAGGTTTTCTGGATAACATCATCCGTTTTTATAACGCAAAACGACACCTTATTATTTCTCACGATACTGTCAAATTTATGTCCTGCTTTTGCGAAGTGGAAAAATAGTTTCCCGTCTTTATAGGCGTAACTCAAAGGAACAGCATAAGGGTAATCGTTGTCGCCTGTTACTGCCAAAACTCCCGACGTACAAGATTTGAGTATTTCAATCGTTTCCGCTTCGGACAACAATTGCTTTTTTCTTCTCATTTCTCTGAACATAATTTTCCTATTTTGAATGTTTTGCACGAAGTTGCCCAACGGTTTGCGTGGACTGCGCTGTGGGCGGGGACGGCGAAGCCGTCCAGCCAGAAAAATGATAAGGCGTAGAAAACTGCTTGAGATGTGCGCACGCGAAGCGCCCCAGTGTCATGTGTATGCTTTGTTAGCCCGCTGTTGTTGTGCAAGACTCTTTTTGTCTTCATATCTTGCTTTCCGAAACTCTGCTTCTATCGACGCTTTATTTAGATATTATAGGAAACAAGTATATGGGGAATTATAAGCACGATGAAGATTTCAAAAATTTATAGCCATACTGCGAGAAGCTGAAAGGCAAAACCAATTATGATAAGAGCCAATCCCAACTTAGAGATGTTTATATATTGTTGTTTTTCTTTTCTAACTTTTTGGTTGTTTTCGTCCACTGTTAATCCGTTTTCTAAAACGGTACCATCTTCGAGACCGATATCTACACCTTCTTCGAAACTCGGCTGTGGAAATCCCCATTTAAACAAAATACCTGCACCTATTATACCGAGCACCAAACCAAACGAATTTACGATTTGCGTCATTATTAATTGCCTCCAGGACGTAGTATGGTATCAAATTTATTCTGCTGGTTGCGGGCTAACGGTTTGCGTGGACTGCGCTGTGGGCAGGGACGGCGAAGCCGTCCAACCAGAAAAATGATAAGGCGTAGAAAACTGCTTGAGATTTGCGCACGCGAAGCGCCCCAGCGTCGGGTGCACGCTTTGTTAGGCGTTTTCGGTTGTGCAAGACTCGTTGCCTGAAAAGATTGTATATCGAAAACACGAAGAACACGCATTGAAATCATTTTGCCTGTTCAAACAAATGAGGCAACTGCTTTTGCACTTCTACTTCGATTTCATCAAATTTTTCCCAAGCCCATCCACTAAAAGGTATGAGTTTGAAACTGTCGTCATTACGTAGTTTATGAAAATCCAGCCAAAGCCACCACGCTTTTCTTTTTTCGACAACAGGTTTTTCAATTACGAGTTGTTTTTGAAAATACACATAATCTAACCGTTTCACCTGATGCCAATTTACAGAAATCGTGCGTGACCACATTAGAAACATCAATCCGCTTTCAGTTATCCTTAATCGAACATCTTGAATCATGTGGAACATAAAAAACAAGACAGAAACTTGAAGAGGAATTTCAATAACTGCCAGCACCCAAAAACCAGGATTTCGAATTACCGACCCGCCTAACTTGTACACATTCCAAACAACCGCAAAACACGCGGCAATCCACAACAGCAACTGAAGCCAGTATGTGCTTGTTCGATATTCTTTTGGGTAAGTTGTGTTGTTCATGAAAAGTTATCCCGCAACGATTTGAAGAAAACGCCTAACGGTTTGCGTGGATTGCGCTGGGGCGGGCGGCGGGACGCCGTCCGAAGTGGAAAAATGCTGAGGCGTAGAAAAATGCTTGAAAATGGTACTGAATCCCCAGCGTCGGGTGCACGCTTTGTTAGGCTGCATTTTCTGGATTTAAGTATAACGTAATAGTCTCGTAAATTTTGATTGTTCCAACTGGCAACAGCATGAGAGCCAAAAAAGCACTTGTGAAAATTACAATTGGGACAATATATGGAGTTCCCATAAAAAGTTGAGCAATAATCATTCCTATTCCTGACACACCTGCCAAAGGAAAAAGGATTCGATATGTTCCAGACATTGGCGTTCGACGGGCTATGATTCGCTTACGCGTCAGGTATGGAGCAAAGACAAAACTTACTAGTAGTACAACAATATAGAACAAAATAATCGCTAGACCTAAATTGATGTTAACAGCAAAATTCTCTAATTTTGTTACAAGAAGTGAAACTGCTAGCATAATTAAAGAAATTAAGATTATGGTGATTGCAGTGTAGCCGCTTAGCAGTATTGTGGACAAAGTAGATTTCTTGATCCATAATTTGCGCCTTTTTTGCCACGGAGCACAAACGCTGGCAGTTATAAGTCCATAGGCTAAATAAACAACGGTAACAACAATGGAAATAACAACGATCGTTTTTTCAAATTTTGCAAAGAGCAATGGTAATAATAGAAGCATTGGTGGAACCCACATACTTCCCAACACCGACTCCGACCACCGCTTAAATGGACCAGTCGGTTGCATTAACCAAAGTTCTGTAACTTCATTAGGAGTGAGACGAAAATTTGACATAGTGATTATGAAACTAGCGAAGCAGCCTAACGGTTTGCGTTACCCGCTGGTGGGTGGGACGCGACAACGCCACTTTGACGGCACCAACTCCAAGCCAAATAAACTGCCTGAAAACGCGCAGACTCCCACCAGTCGGGTGCACGCTGTGTTAGCTGGCTCCTTGGCTTTAAGATCATTGCCTTAATAATATTAGCAACTCGCTCCAAGAGGCGTGCAACGCTTGTGCATGATTCCATCCAACAATCGCAACGAGCGCTATTCCGATTCGTTCAATGCTAATTCGCTCAGAACTCCCAAGTGTAGTTCGATCATTGCGATCATTCGCGGATTTGAAAAGTATAAAAAAGCTGTCTTCGAAAGGCAAATAATCAATAGATTGAGTGAAATCTATTTCAAGGAAAGCCATCTGCTCTACTCTTGTTCCCAGTTTATCAGCGGCATTTTCTTCGAAGTCGTCGCTCCATAACTTCAATTTCGAAATGGGATCGTCAATACCACATTCTCTGCAAATTGATGCAAAAGCTGATAATTCAAGTCCTCCTAGCAAACGCTTCCACACAAAATGAATAAAAAGTTTCTGGAGATACTCTTCTGCTTGTGCGGATAACTGAATTACTGGCACTGGTGGAGACATATCAAATATTCCGCTCTGTTTTCGAGTACTTTTTTTGATGTACGCCAGTGTACTCACTAATTTCTGAAATCCAGTTGGATCAAATAGATCAACCCATTGCCATTTTGATAATCGTTTTGGAACCTCACAGTTTTCTAACCTTGTGGGTATGATAAACACTTCACCTTCTGGTAATTCGTCTACTATATCTAAAGCAAGGGTAATTTCTTTTTGAACGTAACCGCGCTTGCTTATGCTGTTTCGGGATAAGCAGACAATAACGCAAGCTGAATCATGTAAGGCTTGTTTAATCTCGTTATCCCATTCTTTGCCAGGAAGTATATGCTTTTCATCCAACCAAGGGTCAAATCTTAACAATCTCAGCTTTTGATATAAATCCCTAACTCTTACTTTGTCTTCAGTTGCATGACAAAGAAATATTCCTGAATTACTCATATCCAAGTTCCTCATGCCGAGCACTTACGGACGAATGTTTGAGTAGCCAGCTAACTATGGTTTATACAGCACGCCGTATAAACCCCCGATTTGGGGTGTTATACAGCAATTTTGCTGTATAACACCTTATATATGGCTTATTTTTCCATCACTAATTTGGCTTTTTGATTAAATCCATTCCAGGCCATGGAGTGTAGGAAGCTCTTTTTGGCTGGGACGGCTTCTACGCGTTTGAGCCATTCGGCTTCGGCGGCGGCGCTTTCGGCGAGGCATTGATTGGTGAAATCTGCGCGGTCTCTGGCGGGTGCGTGCTGTAGTTTCAATGCGCCTTGAATAAATCTGGTTTCCAGTTCGTCGCGGTCGGCGGCGTAGGTTTTGATGCGTTCAGGGTAGTTGAGCAGCGTGGCGCGGTGTAGTTTTTCGTGGGTCCAGTATAGGGAAGAATCTGCGTGGG